>NZ_JBNHEP010000195.1:22013-58489 GCF_050015995.1 Dapis brunnea BLCC-M229
TGTCTATTTTTAGCGATCGCTTGTTTTTGATTGTCTATTTTTAGCGATCGCTTGTTTTTGATTGTCTATTTTTAGCGATCGCTTGTCTAGGCAATAGTAACTTTTAGCTGGCTATTCTAATGCACCATTTTAGCTGTGTCGGTCCACTAGTTTGATTGTTTGTCAACCTGTCCCAGATTTCCTAAAGTTATAGAGCTTCACCAGTTAAGCGTTGGCGGAGCAAGTGCGGCAGCTATATCGTTCTCACCTGAATCCTTACATTTTCCCCGACATAAACCACTGATAATACTAACCCTTAGACTTCTTTTTCCTGACTTTAAATCGTAAAATATTTTTCCAAATTCATTCCATCCATAATTATAATCTTCTCTATTATCCATACCTGGTTCATCTATATTCATTCCATCCATAATTATAATCTTCTCTATTATCCATACCTGATTCATCTATATACACCAACTTTTCCGGCCTTTTATGGCTAATTTTGGCCAGAAATTCTTTTCTTTTCTCTTCATCTATTTCTCTGTAACCGTAAGTTTTTTTTTCTTGTATAGCCAATTTTTTTTAAGGCTTTACCTATAGTGCGTTAGCGGAGCTTTGCATCAGTAATCGCTAAATGATTATGGTCATTCAAATGTCATTTCTTTTTAAGTTTTACTGCTATTAATGTGAGCAAATTCTCGCTCATTGTTCGCGCGTCTGGTATTTTGGGATTATATCCTTTTTGATAACCTGTTTTTGCTCTTATATCCCTGGTTTCTCTTTTTCTGTGTAACTAAATATTGATGGTATTACGACTAATCTTAAAAACAGAACTTGCTTGAATTTTACTCATCCCATCATCGATGGCATTAATAAATTTTTGTCTTAACTCGTAGCTATAAGGAGCAAGCATAATCTTTTCCAGATAATTTTTCTCTATTATTTCCTAATCTTTACTTCGAGTGCTATAAATAGAGTTAAATTATTTAGTATTTGATTATTTTACAGTACTGTATGTAATAATGGCATATTTAATATTTAACAGATATTACGAATACTGAAGTGATAATTAAGTGCCTTGACTCAATATCTAGGTATCAATGATTAAGTTGCATTGACTCAGAGATTATCTGAAGTTGAAAGACTTTTATCAGTAGTTAAAACCTTAGTAAAAAAATAACTGCGGAGGTTTTTTTAGGGAAATTTAGTAACTTTTGCGAAATTTGTCACAATTTATGCGAAAATCTAATTATTGATACACCCTGATTGATCGAACCCAGCTCAAACTGGCTGGGTTTTCTTTTTCTATTGAAAGTTGGCATTATACGAGTTTGAAAAAAGTATGCTAGAAAAAGCTGCAAAAAGCGATCGGAAATACTTAAAAAGAACTTCTCTAATTTATTTGAGAAAGCTATATCTATCATTTTCCCTTTTTTTATTCAATATTTACTCCAACTTCGGTCTGACCTACTCCCGTTGCATGCAACGTCCCTAGCATTTGTAACAAACATTGATCGCGTTTGGCATTAGATACCAAAATTATAGGTGTTGATAATTTTTCATAGGAGTTGGTTTGAGGATAATTTCTGGACTCTAGAGTGAGATTTTAATTATCAAAACCTACCATACCTAATTTTTAAGCAATTAGAATTAATATTATACAGTAATTCAACAACGGTTTAAATTTTCTTAGGTTTTTCTACTAACAATCATAATTGTCACAGGATTAAGAGGATTAAACCGAGTTAAATTAGCTACAGGTATAGAACGAGATAACTGCACCTGCAAAAGACGATAACTCCAAGAGCGATCGCTTCTTGTTCTTTCCTCTACCCAACTTACAGCAGTATACAAATTTTCCAAAGTTGTAAATGCTAAAACTATTATTCCTCCAGGCAGCATTCTAATGCCACAAACTCCCAGAATATTTCTGAGTTTACCACTATTACCCCCAATAAAAATTCTATGGGGAGGACGCAGGTGATGTAAAATGTCGGGAGCATTACCATGAATAGAAACTACATTTTTCACCTGAAAGCGACGGCAATTTTCTTCAATTAAACTTGTTCCTACAGCAGTTTTTTCAATTGCATATACTATAGAATTACTGCAAAGGCGAGCAATTTCAACCGAAACAGAACCTGTACCAGCACCAATATCCCATATTATTTGTTTTGGTTGCAAGTTTAACTCAGCTAAAATTAACACCCGGACTTCCCGTTTTGTCATCAATCCTGGGCGGTCATCATAACTTAAAAAATAATTATCTGGTATCCCCAACAGAGGCAAATTAGCTAAATCTAGAGGTTGATGAGGTATTTTAGATTGACGCAATAATACTACTAAATTTAACGGTGCAAATATTTCTTGTTGTACTGCATCTATAGACCATTTTTGCACTCGTTCATCCTCACTACCAATATTTTCACACACCCAAAATTGATATTTAGTTGGTAAATTTAAAGCTAGTAGCAAATTAGCGATCGCCTTTGGTGTATTGGTAGGATCTGTTAACACAGCAATTTTCTCAACTCCCTGCTGTAATACTTGAATTAACTCATCCATAGATCGACCATGAACGCTAATTATTTTTGCATCTTGCCAAGGAATTTTGATCCGACTAAAAGCTAATTGTACAGAACTCAGATGAGGGTAAAACCTTAATTTTTCTGCTGGAAAATGTGTAACTAATAACCTTCCTAAACCAAAAAATAGAGGATCTCCTGAAGCTAAAACTACTATACAACTATTAGAAGTATCTAAATGTAAATGCTTCCGTATTTCTACAATTGCCTCAAGTACATCTCCGAGTACAATAGTTTCAGCAGTATGATTGGGAAAATAACGGAGATGGCGATCGCTTCCTACCAATAAAGTCGAACTTTCGACTATTTTCCGTACTAACTCATTTAGTCCACTAATTCCATCTAAACCTATGCCAATAACATTTATAGTCACGATAATTTCTAGCTCAAGTCAAAAGTTAGGCATTCAAAATTCAAAACTCAAGTTATAATTGTGACTAAGTTTGAGAATTTGAAAATATCCTAACTGTTCTATATATTTAGTAAAAGTATACTCAAATATAGACAGACATTATTTCATTTCAGAAATTCCCTTCTATTTTACTTTGAGAGATGAATTCTCCTAGGATGAAGTACGCGCACCTCTCTATCCCATAGAGATTAAACGGATAAGGGAGATACTTTTATTGACATACTCCCGACGCTCCCCTACGGGAGAGCGCAGGATTCTTCAGCCAGTTAAAATGTTGCAGGAACCAATTACATCAGCTTGGACTAGAAATCCTCGATCTGTTTTATCAAAACCTCGCTTAATTCTTTTCCCTCTAAACTTTGGCTTTTCTGTCCCTTTCCCATACTCTGGCAGAGAATCTAAATTTAAAAAATTAGAAACACTCGTGCAAGATTCTTCAAGAAGAATTACTTTAATTCCTGCCAGTTGAGATTTACAAGTAATCATCTCGATTAGTCTTTCATGAGGGATACTCACAAACTTTTGATTGTTGAGTTTTCCTAACTCAATGTTTTGTTTCCCACCTGAATTATAGCCAATAACTAATGTGGTAAGTTTTTCTTCAATTATAAAGATTAACTAGATAACGACTAGCCCGATGAAGATAATTATCAACCAAATGATTTTGACATCTAGTGAGACGACGAATTCTTTGAGAACTTTGGCGATTACCTTTGAGTAAGGATTGTAATTTTCAGCGACTTTGGTTGAAAAATTGATTTAAGCTTTTTAACGGTTTGCCATTAATCAACAAAGGGACGAAATCTGGTTTATTTGAAGTTAGAGCCATTAAGTTATCTATACCTAAATCAATAGCACCTATCATTTCATTAGGGTTTAATAACTGTTTAGTTGTCTCATATATTATCTCAATTACATAACAAGCACATTTAGGGACAATTCTTACTTCTGCTATCGAATCAGCCACATGAGTAGGAAATTTAATGACAGTTTTCGATAATTTGACCAATCCTTTCTTGAGAGATACTTTACTAATAACTTGAATCCTATAGACTAATAAGTTTCGTTCCTTTTTCGTCTCTCGATTGCCAGGGATTTTGAGTTTTCCCAGAAACCGATCGGTATTTTCTTTAAATTCTGATAACCCTCTCAAAAATGACTTGCAATTTTTTTCTAATCCTCTTAATAGTTGCTGTGGAACTTTAGCGGGTAATACTTTGTATTGTGGGGTCTGTTTGATCGCAGAATCCATCTAATTATAAGTCAAATAACCATTATCATAAATGAAACTTTGACGAATTATCTAATTAGCTCCCTTATTTGACATCCTTCCAACGTTACGTTTACCCAACAACGCGGGATTCTCTATCAGTGATGTTAGGGAATTTCTGCTGCCTCTTGCAGAGGAGCTGCGCTTTTCATGTCGCGAAGCGAAACATAAAACCTAAATCAGAGGCCTAACCTCTTTTTTGGTCTTACGGTCGATCCACAGACTGACACTGCTAGCCCAGTAGCCTTAGCTTAACTAGTATAGCACACGCTTTGGAAAAACCGCAACATTGATTGGTTTTACTCTCTCTGATATCCCGCCCTCTCCTGAGGGCGGGTCTTCAAGCAACGTTGAGATAAATTTTTAGAGTGCCAAGATAACTCATAATTTATACTCCCCAAAATCGGTGTCCTTTCTTAATAATATATTTTTCAGCTAATTTCATTTTTGTCCTTAACATTTGAGTGAATGACCCGCCAAAAATTAAATTATTCGGCGGGAAAAATTATATTCACCAATTCTTCTATTTATCTATATAACTAATTAAGTCAAGCATTATTTATGGCCTAACTTCATGGCAAATCTACTACAGGCCAATCAGATTCTCGATAGTAGTTCATCATATCATCAAATTTTCGGAGTTCTCCACGATATACCAAAATTTCTGGAGTAGTTTCCAACCACTGATGATTTAATTCTGAAATGCTATCCGCCAAACCAGCAATATCTAAATCTGATGGAATTTCCCCAAAGTATCCTAAAGTAACATGAGCAGTCAAGTGATATTGCTGTTCAATACCTAGAGCAATGAAATTAGGATTTTGATAAATTGACCGACGTAACTTCAGAACTTGTTCATAAGAACTTTCATCTTTTGGAACTAAACAAACACCAACCGCTCTAGTCATTACTATAATTCCAAAAATTTGCCATTGAATTTGATGGCCATTTGTGGAAATAGATAACTCCTGAAAACTTTCCGTAATACAAGAGCGTAATTTTTCTTCAAATTGAGGATTATTTTGACCAGCATTTATAAAGGCACTTTCCCAAATTAAATCAGCTAAGGTTAAATGAAAACTATGACCAGGCACCGGAATCATTAAATTCGGACCGAATAGTTCCATTAATTGTTCTTGACATTTTTGTAAATGCTGATAAAAATTACTGTTTCGTGAGTCCTCTTTCCCTGGTGGAGTAATTACCGAATAACCAGGAAAAGGTGTAGCCTGAAACTGGCCATCCAGCTTAGTAAATTTTGGAGAAGGTTGGATATATTCCAACTGAGACTTGTAACTTTGTAGTAGCGTCATCTGAGCTACTCGGTTAATGTAGTTCTGATATGTATCGTCCAATCTAATTGCCCCTTGTCAAAAAATAGCTTCTTATGCCAATTTACCTCTACTTTGGCGAGGATCAATATTCAATGATGCAAACTATTAATGCTTTGCGTGAATCTGTCCTCGATCCTATCTGGGCTAGCTTTAATTATGACAAAATTTCGCCAGCAACAGATGCAGTTCAAACTGGATTAAATCAGGCCATGACTCCACCGTTTGGTTCTGGTAGTCGTTTTGTCTGGCTCGTCGATACTAATATAACTCAGCATTGCTCACAAAATTTGTTGGAGGATTTGGAACGGACTCTACCTCAAATTCCTGAAGCCACTATTCTATTACTTACTACTCCCAATAAACCCGATAAAAGACTTAAGTCCACAAAATTGCTCCAAAAATGGGCTGAAGTTCGAGATTTCTCTCCTATTCCTCCTTGGAAAACAGAATTACTCGAAGAGCAAGTTAAAGAAATGGCTCAGGAAGTAGGAGTTAAGCTTACTCCTCCTGGAGTTGCTTTTTTAGCAGAAGCTTTAGGTAACGATCGCCGACAACTGCATAGTGAGTTGACTAAATTGCAACTTTATGCTAATAAAAATACTGTTTTAGACCTAGAAGTAATTACTACTCTGGTGGGGTCTCAAACTCAAAGTAGTCTAAAGTTGGCCACAGCTATTCGTTCAGGAGATACGGTTAAAGCTTTGGAGTTAGTAGCAGATTTAATTGCCCACAATGAACATCCATTAAGAATAGTAGCTACTTTAGTAGGCCAATTTAGAACATGGTTTTGGGTAAAACTAATGATAGAGACAGGAGAAAAAGATGAAAAGGCGATCGCTCAAGCTGCAGAAATAGGCAACCCTAAACGAGTATATTTTTTACGGCAAGAGGTAAAGTCTTTATCATTAAATCAGTTACAGAAAAGCTTGCCCTTATTGTTAGATTTGGAAGTAAGTCTCAAGCAAGGAAAGGAGGAAGTATCTACTCTACAAACCAAAGTCATAGAACTTTGTCAGCTCTTTTCTCAGAAAAACATCTCTAGAAAAATTTATTAAAAAGTTTATTAAACTATAAGGCGCTGGAATTCACAATTTATGGGTAATAATTCCCAGATTCATCACAGTAAATTATAATATTTCTTCTTGAGGTCTTCCCTGACCAAAATTAAATTTATGGAAATGTATGTGGAAGGCAAAAAACAAAAAATTATAGATTGGAAAAGAACTTTAAAATATTTCACAATTAATTTAAACCATTAATTCCAACCTGATTACTAATCCTCTATCTTCAATGCTATCTCAAATCAGTATTCTTACAGATTGATCAAATTAACATGATCATAATTATAGAATCAGCTCAAGTATTTAATAATTTTTTTTGCTATAGTTTAGGAGAGTATTCAAGATTTGATTAAGACTTGTAGTATAATCATTTTTTTAACCAGAGGTATAGACAGATAAGAAGCAAATTTTAATCATTCTATCTTGCTTGTGAAAAATTGATAATTCCTGCTAATATAAAACCCAGTAGCAGGTTTTTATAATTCTGCAAATCCTCAGCGGTTGGGCAACCCTGATTTGAGAGGTTGAATACCTTTCCGCTTGTTTAAATATAGGCAGGACTTACGCATTAGGTACGAAAAACTAGGATTTGAGATGGCTTCCCTGTGGGTCGTAATGACGAAAATAGGTTGTAGTGCGTAAGTCCTAATAGTATTAAAGTCCCCTTCTTAGGGCAGGAGGCTTGAAACCCAATTTTTTGAAAAATAAACAATCTAACATTAAGATAGTGAAGATTTTCACCCTTGCCGATAATACCATTTCCTGATGAAACTACACTTAACTTAATAAGATATAGTTGAGGGGATAAGTCAGGTTTATTTGTTTCCATCAAATATTTATGGTAAGTTTCAGAGCAACTGGATTTATAAGCGTTGAAACTGCACTTAAATATTCAGGAGCGATCTGCGCCAGCAAAATCAGCTTTGATAGACAATTATTAAGGGTCTTGTTACAAATAAATGGTATTAAGAATATCAAAATTGATTATAGTAATTAAGTAAATTAACTGTTCGCCCTCCAGCCCAAAGGAGCGCTAGTCATGACATCAAACAATTTGCGGGAACTTGCTAAACAAGGAGATCCAAAAGTTATCTCCTCAATTATCAATCATTCACTACAAAAAAAAGGGATAAATGTCCAAGTAACTAAGGACAATGATTCTCTTGAAGTTACACTAGAATCCGATCAAGTTTCTAATCAACAAGCCTCTCTTGTTGAATTTATCCGAACTGGAATTGTGAAATTGGGAGTCGAATCAATCAACACTGTCAAGGTGTATGGTGTTCAGACTGGAGATGATACACCAGTGTGGGAAGAGGAATTTTTTTTAGGCACGCCACCAACAACCCATACATCTGAACTTGAAAAAGAATCTGAACCAGAAGATTTTCCAGAAGAAGATTTTCCAGAAACTGTAGATGACTTAGATGAAGAATTGGAAACTGTATACGAAACGGAAATAGATGAAGATTATTACGAGGAAGGAGAATACGATGAGGAAGGAGAATATGAAGATGATGATGAAGAATTATCACAAGAACCTCAGTCTTCAAAAAAGAAGATACCTTTTATTCCGGCAATATTACTCGGATGTGTCTTAGTAGCAGTAGTTGCACCTGCTATACTGCACTTTAGTGAAATATTTCCACTGCCATTCCTGAGTCAGTCAAAGTCAGAAAATACTGAGTCTAATGATGTTAACTCATCTGATGTTAACTCATCTACACCAGAAACTTCTCCTCAAGATTCTCAAGCTCCAGAATCTCCAAAAACACCTGAATCTTCTACAACTGCCGACTCTAACCCTTGGTATTTTGCTGTTAAGAGCGCCCAAAGTGCTGCCCAAAAAGCCAAGACGGCTACAACAAAATCTGAATGGAACGCAGTAGCTAGTGACTGGCAAAAAGCTGTCGATCTGATGAAAAAAGTGCCAGAGTCTAACCCAAATTATCAAACGGCACAAATGAAAGTCCTTGAGTATCAAAATTATCTAGATATAGCAAAGCAGAGAGCAGATCAAGCTCCTGATTAGGAATAATTAGACAACAATATGAAACTATTTGTACCAGGTCGCCTTTGTTTATTTGGAGAACATAGTGACTGGGCTGCAGGATATCGTCTGATGAACTCCCAAATAGAGAAAGGTTATACAATTGTAGTAGGAATTAATCAAGGAATTTATGCAAATATCAAACCCCATCCCACTGATTTAATTGTCAGGACAACTTTAAATTCTGACAGTCTGATGCAGTCATTTCAGTTGCCTATGCACCAAAAAAAATTATTAGTAGAAGCTCGCAGGGGAGGGGTCTTTAGTTATGTGGCTGGAGTTGCATATCAAGTTATCAAGAATTATCCAGTAGGTGGTTTAGAAATAGATAATTATTTCACAGATTTGCCAATTAAAAAAGGTCTATCATCAAGTGCAGCTATTTGTGTATTGGTGACTAGAGCTTTTAACCTATTGTATGATTTAAACCTAAATATTCCAGAGGAAATGGAGTTGGCTTATCAAGGAGAAGTTACTACCCCTTCTCGTTGTGGTAGGATGGACCAAGCTTGTGCTTATGGTAAGCAACCAATTATGATGATATTTGATGGAGAAAAAACGGATATTATTGAACTTAATCCACCAAAAAAAGATTTATTTTTCGCGATCGTTGACTTAGGGGGGAGCAAAGATACTCAAGAAATCTTGACCAGATTAAATAAATGTTATACAGAAGAACTCAATGAAATAAATGAGAATGTACAACATTATCTCGGAGTTATTAATGCTGATATTACTCAACAAGCCACATTAGCTTTGCAACAAGGGGATGCAGAAAAAATAGGTAGCTTAATGGTCAAAGCACAAAGCGAATTTGATAGATATATGATACCAGCTTGTCCTTCACAATTAACATCTCCAGTGCTGCACTCATTACTAAATTATCCACCTATCCAAGAATATATTTGGGGTGGTAAAGGAGTAGGGTCTCAAGGAGATGGAACAGCTCAATTTATTGCTAAAGATGAGAAGAGTCAACAGCAGTTAATTGAAATAATTAAGGATGATTTTCCTAGAATGCAATGTTTGAAATTAGTAGTTAGAGGTTGTTTGTCAACTAAATATTAAAGCTGGAATACTATCAAGGATTTACATCCTGTCGCTTATAGCAAAATTATTAGTAGGGTATTGGTACAGGAGTTTAGACTAAATAGTTGAAGATACAACCAAGGAAAGGATTGAAAAAAAATTGGACTATCAAGGGTTATAGACAAGATATGTAGAAAATAGGAGACGATGTAAAGTTTTGTTAATCACACCATTTATATACTTGTAATAACCATTTATATACTAAGAACAAAAAACTTTTTGCTTATTCCCATGAATCAATACTTAGGAATCAAACAAAAATCCCAAGGGCGACTTCATAACGAAGATGGAAAATTTGCCCCTAACTACCCAGGAGAAGCAAAAAGACTTAGAAAAATTAGACTAACAGATATAGCTTGGGAATTATTAGCAGAAATCACTCTCAAAAACCAAATTACAAGACATTCGTCGGCCAGTTCCATCAAGGCATAATATGCAGCCAGAAACATTTCACCCCGCCGAGGAGCTACGGCTCGGTATGAATCTCCGTGCCTTGAGGCAGGAGAAGATGTCATATCATGTCCGGTAGCATCGGAGCGTGTATAATAGAAGAGGAGAAAAATAACTGTCCGGAGCGTACGCCATTATGCCAAGACGTTTAAGTATCCAAGAACACCTAAGTATAGATGAACTAGAAAGAAACTACCGAGCTACCTATGATCCAATAGAAAGGACCAGATACCAAATAATTTGGCTTAAGCGCAAAAGGAAAAACAACACTCATAAGTTTCTTCAGTCACAGGCTATTGTTTGGAGGGGATTCGTCAAATTGCACGTCGCTATAATCAGCAGGGTAAAGAAGGATTGGTAGATCGTCGCCATCAACATCCAGGGCCAAAAGGATTCCTCTCAGATGAACGGCAAGCCCAACTAGAAATGGCCATCCAAGAGAAAGCACCAGATGGAGGATTATGGAATGGGCGTAAGGTAGGGGATTGGTTAACAGAATTAATAGACCATCGAGTTGATCGGCGCAGAGGATGGGAATATTTACGCTCAATGAAATATAGATTACGAATCCCCCGACCTGAGCATCAGAAATCGGCAACCCCAAACGAACAGGAGGAATGGAAAAAAGCGCACCGCCTGCGGCGAGGTCTCCTCGCCGTAAAGACGGAGCAAGAAAACTCTGCTGCCGATTTGAACAATTAAAAGCTGAGTATCCACAGGCCACTGTCGAACTCTGGGCAATGGATGAACATCGTTTGGGCCTCAAACCAATTTTTCGGCGAGTATGGACACCTGTTGGGGTACAACCAACAGCAGAGGTGAACTGGCGTTTTCAATGGTTCTGGGTCTATGGGTTTGTACATCCCCAATCAGGAGAAACATATTGGTGGCTTTTACCTAAGGTCAATATTACTGTGTTCAACCAAGTGTTGGCCGACTTAGCTGAACATTTTAGTTTGGGAAAAAATAAACACATCCTTTTAGTGCTAGATAAAGCAGGTTGGCACAGCAGTAAAAAACTCAAAATTCTTTCTGGGATTGCACTTGGAGTTCTTACCAGCCCATACACCAGAACTACAACCAGCCGAACGACTCTGGCCAGTAATTAATGAACCGATCAGTAATTAAACCTTTGAAAATTTATCCCAGATGGAAGATATAGTTTTTGAGCGATGTATCAACTTAATGAAACAGCGTTCGTGAAACGTGCCGGAGGCAATCGCTCCCAAACAGGTCTCACTTGTTTTCGTTGATGGCCTACTGATGATTTGTCAAGTGGTTGAAGAGTGGCGATCGCTCCGGGCAATTATTTTTCTCCTCCTCTATTATACACGCTCCGATGCTACCGGACATGATATCAATATTGAACACTGGTATCGATGCGCCTAAACAAAGGTTACATTTAATATTTTAGCCTTCTTTGATGGTGGAAATAGTTGGTTTTTCTTGTTTTCCCTCTGTTTCCAGAAGAGCTGTTGGCTATCCCCTTTTTTAGATTTATTTTACAAACAATCTCTTAGGAATTAATATCTTCCACAACTCACTAATTATATTGTTGAAAGTCCAATCTCTCAGGATAATTAAGCACCAGGAAAAAATCAGCAAAATACTATGGATAATTTGACAGAATGTTGCTAGAATAAATAAACTTGAAACTCCCGCATAGACAAATTACTTAATCCAGGTGAAAATAATTCCAACTTTATTATCAATTTAATAGCAGGTTGAAAATGGGTAAAAAATTCCTCTATTTTTGCGCCACAATTTATGTGAACACTTATATGAGTTAGAAGATAAGTAAAAATCTAGATTTTTCCTGTTAATTTTCAGCTCAAGGCCAGAAATAAATAGGGAGAATCTGGAAATCTTGACAAGATTGATACACTAAGTAAGTAATGATTTTTAAGCTAAAATTAGCCTCTAAATCCCAGTCAATTAAAATCCCCCGACTCTCCATTCCACTTATTCTTCTATTTGCAAGCCATTACCATTAGTATGGCTAGCTTTTTCATCATCCACTTGTTTCAAATGAATATGTTTGTATCCTAGCTTGATTTCAAATTCATCTCCTGGTTTTAAACCCATAGTTTCAGTATAAGTAGCTCCTATGACGATTTGGCCATTTTTATGCACACTAACTCGATAAGTTGGTTCCCTACCGCGACCATCTTTCGTACCATTAGCATCCAAAGGAACTCCTTTTGCTGCTAAAAGTGCATCATAAAAATCTGTGAGATTAACACGAGTCTCATCACTTTTTGTGACTGTGTAATATCCACAACGTTTAGCAGTTTCCCTTCGTGGTAAGTGAGAAAGTTCTTTTACCTTTTGAAGCAAATTTTTTCCCGTTAGTGGAAGTTTCGCATTTTCAACCATATTTCTTAATAATTCTCCTTACTCTATTAGTACTATACTAAATCAATTTTAGTGAAAATTGTTAGGATTATTAATAATATATACTGAAATTTATCAATTGTGCAAAAAAATTTTTACTAAAGCATTATACGGCATAAGGCCAGTAATATTTTAGTAGGTAATATTGATTTCCCTAATGTACAACTTACCCCTGTAGTTAAGCTAAAATTATGAAATAATTTGCAATAGTTATTACTCTATAAGGATTGTTCTTGTGCAAATTTTTTTGAGGTGGGAGGAGGAAAGAAAAATGTTACAGGTATAGGGTAAATTATCTAGTCAGTTAATTTAATTGACCCAGTAGGTTTTTGAGTTTTAATCTACTATTGTAGGTATCCCTAATTTTTTCTAAATAACTATGGCAGAATCGTGAATAGTAATTTAAAGTCTTTTCTAAAATGGCATTATTAATCACAGTTTTCCACAGTCATTATTGGTTAATTATCATATTACTCAAGCCAACTGGATTTTGGTACTGACTGTCTTAATTCACTTCCAAATGATTATTATGCAACGAAACCAAGTTTTAACCAGATTTACAACTCCTCTAAAGAATCTACAGTGATTTATCGCCTATAGTGTCAATGGTATACTCATCTATTACATGACTTTACATATAAATAGATCACAAAACTCTTTTGGGGTAGGGATAGGGAGTCGGGAGTAGAGAGTAGGTAGATTGTTTTGGGTTGTGCCTACTCAGTGTAGTCTATACTATCTGAAAAGCACTTTTTGTTAGGAAAGAAAAAATTCGCGAGAGAAACTCCCGAATTAATATAGTTATTTTAAGAGAGATTCCAAATACAGCACTTCCCGTTGTTATGAGATACAATAACAGCACTTAGTAACTGGAAAGTACAAAGTTCTTCTAAAAAACGATTTGCTTATCTGACTGAAAGTATTACTGGAAAATACTTACAGCACCTACAGTTCGTTTGGGGAGAGTTGATAACCTTGAGACCACTGAAAGCTTTAGCTAGCAATAGTTATTCCAAGAACTTCGCACTGTCTAGTTAGTAAACTAGTTTTTTAAATGTTGAGGATTCATTAAGGAATGAGGATAAAATAATATCCACAATTTTTGTCTAGAAGTATCGCACTGAAATACTCCTGTACAGGGAATCTGGAAGTTAATAAATCCTCATTCCTAACTCAAGTGCAAAAGAGATGATTTTATCAACCATTTTTGTGGCGTTGGTGAATGGGTAATGCTTTTGTCTCAAATCTCTATGAAAAAACTATAGTTGTACGGTTCATAAATATTGAAGAGCATTACTTAATCACCAACCCCATTTTTGTTGTAGTGGCAGAAAAAAGGAGGCAAGCCCCGAGATTCTTACCTAAATGAAGCAGATCGCCAAAAGTTCTGCGATTAATGGTAAAATTCAAGCATGATTATTAGAGAAGCCAAATTATTAAACGGCTCGGCTCTAAGGTACAAGATCTTGCCTTAGAACAGGCTTGGAATTCAATCTCTAGTTTTTATCGTCGCTCTAGAGAGGGATTCAAAAAGAAAGGGTATCCGCAGTTCAAAAAACATTCTCGCTCAGTTGAGTATAAGACTACCAGCTGGAAACTGTCAAAAGATTGCCTCAGTATTAATTTCACCGATGGATTTAAGGCAGGCAAGTTTTCTGTATTCTGTAACCATGAAACAAGAGAGGATTTATTTAGACTGAAAATCAATCGGGTAAGAGTTGTCAGACGAGCTGATGGTTATTATACTCAATTCTGTTTTGATGCTAATCTTAAAGAAACAGGGAACTATACAGGAAATGTAGTAGGTATAGATTTGGGTCTGAAGTATTTCTACAAAGACCAGAACGACAATGCTGCAATTTATCCCAAGTATTTATCGGTCATGCAGCAGGAGTTGTATTACTCCTGAACATAATAGTAGTATGTAAATATGCCAGCACTCATTGCTATAACTTCTGACTTCTGACTTCTGACTTCTGACTTCTGTGATAATCCCATATTTGGCACAAAAAACCCTTATTTCGTCACAAACATTACGATAAGCTCTAATAAAGATTATCAGGAAAAATTATTAAATTATAAAACAAAATATAATAATACCACCAAATTTTAATTTTGGTACTAAAATGCAGCAAAAGTTAAAATTTTTGCTACTAAAATTACTTAGGAGAGTTAATACTATGAAAGAATCAGCACCTGTGCCAATAGGAATTGTAGGTGCTTCTGGCTATGGCGGGGTGCAACTTGTGAAACTGCTCCAGGATCATCCAAAAGTTGAAGTTGTTTATCTGGGAGGAGACAATAGTGCAGGAAAACCTTTTTCTTCAATCTACCCTCACCTGGAGCATTCTGTAGACTTAATGGTAGAGCCAATTGAGTTGGACAAAATTTCCAGTAAATGTCAAGTAGTCTTCCTCTCCCTACCCAATGGTTTAGCCTGGAAAATGGCACCTACTTTATTAGAAAAAGGATGTAAAGTATTAGACCTATCTGCTGATTATCGGTTTGCTGATCTTGAGACTTATCAATCTTGGTATGGTGGGGAACGCACAGACAAAAATATAGCTGCTACTGCTGTTTATGGTTTACCAGAATTGTATCGCGATCACATAGCTAATGCTCAACTTATCGGTTGTCCTGGTTGCTATGTTACAGCTAGTCTCTTAGCACTTGCTCCACTATTTAAACAGGGTTTGATAGTACCGGAAACTGCAATTATTGATGCTAAGTCAGGCACATCCGGAGGTGGGCGAAAAGCAGCTATTAATCTGTTACTAGCTGAAGCTGATAATTCTATTGGTGCTTACGGAGTAGCTAGTCACCGACACACCCCAGAAATTGAACAAATTTGTAGTAATTTAGCTGGTTATGATGTGAAAGTGCAATTTACTCCCCATCTCATGCCAATGGTACGGGGGATATTAGCTACAGTTTATGGTACCCTCCGAGATCCTGGGTTGGTACGAGAAGACTTGTTGACTATTTACAATGCTTTTTATCGTAATTGCCCTTGGGTGAAGGTGTTACCCAGTGGCACTTATCCTCAAACTAAATGGGTTTGTGGCACTAATCTCTGTTATCTTGGTATTGAAGTCGATCACCGTACAGATAGAGTTATTATCATGTCAGTTATTGATAATCTGATCAAAGGTCAAGCTGGACAAGGAGTTCAGTGTATGAACTTGATGATGGGTTGGGAAGAAACTCTGGGGTTGCCCCAGTTAAGCTTTTATCCCTGATGGTATAGTTTTCTTGTTTTATATAAACGTTGGTTGAAAACCTGCGCTCTCCGGTCACGGCGTCGCATGGAAAAAGCAATCAATATTGCAGTTTTACCAATAGTGTGCTATGGCAGTTAGATTAAGGCTGCTGGGCTAGCAGTATCAGCGCCAGTGCTCATGGGGGAGACCCCCAAAACTGCACTGGCAAGTCTTTAGGAGCGCGCCTTTAGACCGGAAAGAGGCTCGACCTCTGAGGCTGGTCCATTGTTTCGCTTTTCGGCTGTCGCCGACATGAAAAGCGCAGCTCCTCTGTAAAGAGGCAGCAGAAAGCCTTAAGAGCGCGATGGCTAGGAATCCACCGCTGTCTGGTAGAGCAGCTACGGGAGGATGTAAAGTGTATCTGCGCCCAGATATGTGTTTGGTAATTGGTTAGTTAGTTTTTGGTGGTGTTATGCCACCTACTAACCTTGCTCCAGACTTATAGCTGAAGTTAGAAGGTGCGCGCGTCAGAAGTCAGAAGTTAAATTCGTAGCACGGGCTAAATTTGAGAGGAGCGAGAATGTCCGCGCTAGTAATGGCGACTGCTATATAGAACCCCTGAAGGTATCTTCATAAATTTAGCAAGGAGTCAGGAGATAGGAGACAGGAGGTAAGAGGTAAGAGGGAAGAGAGAAGAAGGAAGATGTGGGGAGAAATAATACAAAAAATTCAACACTCCTTCAGATGATGATTTTTCCTCAAAATTGATGCGCGAAAAGACTTGACTACCATAATTATAGAACCCCTGAAGGTATCTCTTAAAACTTAGGCGATCGCCAATCTCTTAAGCATTAGTCGAATAAAACAAAGATTAATTTTGGCAGTAGCATTTTTCAGGGTTCTTTCAAAATTTTTGGTCAAGCTTTTACACCTTTCCATCCAGGAATTAGTTCTTTCTATGACCCACCTTGCTTTCACAGGAACAAATCCTGTTTTTCCAAGATTTTCTTTCTCCGTCTTTGATGGTTTTGGTGATAGTTTAAACCGAATCTTGGTCATAATTGCCGGATAAATTTTTTCGAACTCCTGTATGATTTTTTCGGGGTGATATCCATTATCAAGCAAGATACTAATTTTAGGAATGTTAACTGGTTTAGATTTAAAATAGTTAATATTGTCTGATAACATTTCTATTAATCCAACATCATCAGATACTGATGCTTTAGTACAATGAGTAAAAAAAGGAAAGCCGAGACTATCTACTGCTAGGTGTCTCTTAATTCCGTTAGTAGCCTTGTAAAAACAGAATCCCTTGGACTTGATACTAGCATTACAAGTATTTTTTACAGATAAGTGAATCAATGATGATTAAAGTTGTCCATCTGGCTTTTTTTTTACCTGTTGACGTACTTGAGAATGCAATGTATCTCTAATTTGCAAGGATTATCCCTGATTCTCGCCATTGTTTGTAATGCCAAAATACTGTTGAATAAGGTGGTAAATCCTTGGGTAAATCGCACCAATTACAACCATTTTTTAATTGATACAAGATACCATCTAAAATTTCTCTCTTGCTCCATTTTGTTGGACAAGTTTTCTTCTTTTTTGGTATGGGATGGTTCAATCAGAGCCCATTCTTGATCTGTTAAACTGCTTGAATATGGCATTTGCCTAACTCTTGTTTAGGATAATTGGCGTTGGCGGAGCCTAGCGGCAGCTATATCGCTACTTAACTATATACCTTATTCCTCAAAAGATACGCTTAGGGGTTCTATATAGCTATCAAATGGGTTCTATAACAAAAATATTACAGCACAGGCTATTTTAATAGTGCCAATATTGAACAAACATTCTATCATATTCTGTTGAATTTGAATGTTACGAATATGAATGTGCATTACTTCGTTTGTGTATCTGCTAAGTAGTCCTTGTTGTCAAGTGGATGCCCTCTTAATGCTATCCTAACAGCCATGGCTCATTTTAACTCTCTGGGGTCAGGATTCGACTTGATAAAGACATCTAATTCTTCCATACATATCAATAATAGGGATAATAATGTAGTTTGTGGCGATAATTTTCTGCTTTTAGTTCGCCCAAATAATAGCCTTCTTTTACAGGTTGAAACGAATAATTACTTAATCTTTAGTTGGATTTATAGTAACTTAGTTAGACTTTTCATACAATTCATTCCAAGGTCCAAGTATTCCTGATACTTTATCTCCATCCCATATTACAGTAGCAGTAGTATGACCGTCATCAAAGTACGGACAATCTTTACCCACTTTAAGTATTTCCGTATTTTGTGTTGTCTGAAGTGTCCAGGTTCTACCAGCACGATTTCTCCACTGAAGTGTGGTATCATCAATTTCGCAGCGTCCTAAATACCGATAAATAATCGCAATATCTTGAGTTTGATAGCCTTCTGAAACTAATTGTTGAATTTCAGTAATAGCTTCTTTAACTTCAGTTAACCTATCGTTGCATAAATGTAGCGTCGGTCGCTTGCCATGACGTAGAGCTGTAGTAGGTTCAACCAGCGGAAACGCTTCCTCTTTGTCTTCCTCAACGGGTAAAGACTGAACTAAGTTCCAAGCTGCTGATAAAATTTCCTCTGTATTACGATAATTGCGGTTAAGTTTCCTCACTCGTCCCTGTGCTTTAATACCCAAAGATTTCCAAGTAAATTTCCGGCGTGGGTAAAGACTTTGACTTTTATCTGAAACTATCAGCAGGTCTCCATTTTCGGGGTCTTTTAAAGCAGCAGCACAACATTTAAACCAATTAGGTTGGAAAGTGTGACCTTCGTCTACCAATACGGCATTCCATTTTTCCTGTGTGGGAGTTTTTTCTAGAGCAGTGAATAAGCGATCACCTACTACTTCATCATACTCGTCTTCGTTTTGGTAATTACTAGGGTTGGGCAAACCGCCAAGTACAGATTTTGCCCAGTCGTGGAAATGTAGCACTGTTATCCGCTGTTGGTAAAGAGGGTTGTTGTCTTGGTTAATTAGCGATCGCAGATAGGCAGCTAAAGTTATATTGAAACAAAGAATGAGGACTTTCTGATTAAAGACTCCACCTGCTAAAGTTTTAGCCCGACTGAGTAGTATTAATGTTTTACCGCTACCAGCTACACCACAGAATATCCTATGTCCGCTACCCAGGGAACGAGCTAACTGCTCTTGTTTGTAGTCTAAGGTTTTGATAATTGTGGCATCGGGTTTAACAATTACTTCCGTGGGAGTGCTAGTAGGTAAAGCAGGCTCCACTCTAACTGTTGATTCTGGGTGAATAATACCACGAATTGTGTCGATTTGGTCATCTTCCAATCCCCAAAATTTAAACCGAACGGTAAATATTGACTCCAAACGTTTGATTAAACCTCGTTCTCCCAGGTCTTCCCATTCCAATAGCTCGTCTTTGTAGACGGTTTGGGGTTTCTCCAATATAGGGTAAATATTATCTTCCCTGGCCTCAGCTTCAGTCATATTAGTCATTACTGCCCCAACACCCACGGGAAATGCCAATTTTCCTTGAAAATCTCCTTCATCCTGACACAGAATAGAAAAGCCTTTAAGCTTATTCATCAAAGTATCCAGGTAGCCTTTACCTTGTCTAAGGGGACACTGGCACTTTTCTACTTGGCCTTGCTGGCAAATTTCAAAGATTTGACGATCGGCCTTGAGAATTTGGTCAGCGCTCCAACCTTTGACTTCTAATATTAATAGCCCCAGGTCTGGACTGAGAATGATAAAGTCGGGATATGAACCTTTGATATTAGGCTCGTAGTAGATAAAAAAGTCATCGGGTAATTCGTCCCTTAATAGTTTAAATAGTCGCTTTTCTCCTTTGCTGGCGGAGGGGAGGGTATCAGGAATAACTAATGCCATTGTTTTTTTATAAATTAGTCTAGTTATGTAATTTAGGCTATACATGGTTAACCATTCCGTCAACAGAGGTATTACGGAGATATTCTTCTGTTTTTTTGAGCAAAAAAGCAATACAACGGCGACTTTTATTAATATTATTATCAAGGGAACTTTTGAATAGGGGAGAGGTATGATGAATATAGCAATCCTAAATTGGTCGTAATAGTTTTTATAATAGTTTATCTAGGCTGAAAACCTTGAAAATTCTGACTCCTGACTCCTGACTCCTGACTCCTAGCTGCCAGGAAAATATTACAACTAAAATAGGATTGCTATATCAAACCTCCATCCAAGAATACTGCAAATTTACCTTAACACCGAATGTATTTAATTAAGAGAATTTTGTTGAAAAATAGGTAGACCTTCTGGTGATAAAACAATATTACCTTGACTATCTCGTTCCACATCAAGAAATAGATAATTACCAGAATCATCTTTTTCTAAGACCAACTTTCGACCCTCCATTTTATAACTGGGAGGATGAAATTGAACCATACCTTTATGCTCAAATATTTCACCTTTATCATCCTTAAAAATTGGACTTACTACTAACTCTCCATTAGCATCAAATATCCAATCTTGAGTTTGTGGGTCTCGCAAGGGAGTAGGATAAATAGGTAGACCTTTTGATGTTTTAATTAACTCCCGGTTATTATCAGTAATTGGATAAATGAATACAGGTTTATCTTGATTATTGTAAACCAGTTTATTAGTTTTAGGGTCTCTTAAAGGAATTGCACCTGGCAATGGTGGTTCTGGTATATCTAATTCTGGGTGAGGCGGGTGTAAATTAGGTTAATTAGTATTAGGTGAAATTTCATAATGTTTGCTAAATTGAACTGCTGTAGGTGTAAAACCAGAGCGTTTTAATAATGCTTGCATACCTTTTTGGTCGGCAGCAATTAATAAGTCAATATCACTTACTTCCATTTCTTGGGCTTTTTGAATGGCAGTATTTGCTAATAGTTGAATATTTTCTGGTTGACGATGTTCTGGTTGAACGTACATTCCTAAAACTGAACCAATACGCCGGGGTAAAAAGGGATTTTCTAGTTCCTGTTCTGCTAAAAATTCTGCTGATAAATCAGGAGGTGGTGCTTCATCGTAGAAATAGATAAATATACAGCCAACTATTTCAATTTGATTGTTAGTTTGAGTTTCTAAAATATAACAATAGGATAGAGGTTTATTCAGTTAGTAACTAACATATTTTTCGTATTCGAAGTTGGGTTTAAGTTTCATTGATGGGTCAATATTAGCACGTTCGGTGGCAAATTCTGCCCATAAGGGTGCTATTGCTTGACTATCTTCTGGAGTTGCTAATCTGTGGGTATAATTCATGGTTATTTAGTTGATATTTTGTTAATAATTTGTTGAATCTTTGGTTATGGAAAAGGAAGAGCAAAAGTTTATTATTTGTTCATAGTAGGGGCGAATGGCATTCGCTCTCTATTTAGGAAACACCTGGAATTATCATAAATTTATGTTGAATATTCCATTTCAAGAAAGCTTTTCAGAATCCCAATAATCTGACCTAAATTACCTAAATAATATTCATTTATATCAATAGTAATAGTTTGACCTTCTAGCTCCAAAAATTTCCAGAGACTACCTGTTGTAATAACTCCATAAATCTTTTTTACTTCATTTCCTTTTTGCTGATTAAATAACTGAGCAGAAATCATTTCTGCCATACATTGACCCAAACCTGTTTCTATATTATCATTTTTGGCCTCCACTAAAGTAACAACCGGAGCTTCTATAATTAACTGTTCGGGGGATTTGCTAATCAGAAAATCGCAAAATCCATTTAAACCTCTCTGAGAATCGACAGTAAATTCTTTGCCAGAAAATAGACTTATTTGATTTGATAATTGTTTTTTTAGTTCAATTAAAATAGGCATAACTATTAGTTCAGAACGAGACTTTTCTGAATTAATTGCCAGAGCTAATGGAATATTATAATCCAGAGTTTCCGATAAAAATTGGCTGTATTGTGATTCTGGGATTTTGGCAAATATACCGTTTTTTTCTGAGAGTAAAATGCCAAATTCTGATTTTATTTGTTCGATTGTAAATTGGCTATAAGACATTGATAAATTAGTGAAAACTCTACTTTTAAGGTGACTCTTTTAGTAGCAGTAGCTTTGTTACCATATTTAAGGAAAATAAGGAGGAAGAGAATCAATATTTGCTAAGGCAAAATCAATCATTTCTTCGGCGTGAGATATTGTTTGTAATACCTCTGTTTGCGCAATTTGTATATCCGCATTATAATCTGCTTCTAATCTGATGTTTTGGGCATCAATTAGATAACGGTGGAATTGTACTGGAACGCGCTTTGGTCTGGCAAAGTATTGACCAAAAGCGGCGATAACAGCAGAATGGCGAGAATAAGATAATTTCTCTCCTTCTAAAAAAGCTGTAGCTACATAAAACATCACATAGTAAGCACGAGAAGCAGCAGAATCAAAAAAACCTTGGTCATTTAAAACTCGTGCTGCTTGCAAAGATCTGTCAGCTTTCTCAATTAGTCTTTGTTGCTCTGGACTCATATAGTAATTCCTTCTTGCCTAATATTACGAAACAAACCATTCTCATATTCCTGGTATTTTTGAATTGTGGTAAATATACAGCTAATCACGACGGTATGTTCTAAGCAGATATCGGCTATCAAAACAGAAATTCGGTTTCTTTCCTGAGAATAGTTAAATTGGTTTTTGAGAACGATAAGAACATCTATATCCGAGTCAGGTTTAGCATCACCTCTAGCTTGGGAGCCAAAGAGAACTATTCGCTCTAGTTGTTCGCCATAAATTTTTTCCAATCCCTGGCGAGTTTTGGCGATTATTTCTTTCAGTTGAGGGTTGGTGGTTGGAGTAGGCAACTTTTGCATATATTTGAGAATTGGCTGTTGTTTTTGATTGGTATTTTAGCATGAGTTAGTTATAGGGAATGGGGGCGATATAGCTGCCACACTTGCTCCGCGAAACGCTCCTCAAATTAAAAAACTGCAAAATCGGTTATCTTGCGTGTTTCTGGGTGATAAAATCCTAAAACAATTTTGTCTTGGGGAACTCCTGCTGCTAACAATTCTCCTGCTATACCATCTTCAGTTCCGTCGCGATGAATCCAAATTTTATCGTCTCTAATTTCTAGATGAAGTATGCAACCATGAACCATTTTATGACCTTCTACTCCCAAAATCATTAATAGATAATGGTTCTGTTCTCGGTCAAAAACCGTTTTTCTCTCTACTTCACTATAGGAATAGCGTAATTGACCATAGTCGCCGATTATTTTCTCGATTATTTGTTGATATTTACTGATGGTATCCATTCAATAATTTCCTCCTCTAATTTGTGGAAAGCTACGAAATTTAAGCACTGATTTTCTAGCATTAGTTGGCCGATAGGTTCGCGCTCATATCCCTTCATAAGCTTCTTCGTCTACTGCTAAGTAGAGAATTCTTTCTGGGTTAGTTTTTTCGAGTACGTCGTGGTAAACGATATACTGACCGACCGCATTTTCTAGGTCATTCATTGGGGAAGCACCTGCAAAACTTTTCAGTTATACCCCTATTTTTACTAAAAAATAAGGTCTCAAGCTTTCCTTTCAAAGGGATGAAAAAAAATCAACTTTAGTATTTCAATCTCGATGCTGAGTGCCAGAGATACTGATAACTGATAACTGATAACTGATAACTGAAATTGACCCCACTTGATAACGAAAGGGTCGTCGGTTATACTCCAGTTATCTTTGACCAAGAAATAAGGTCTCAAGCCTCCCCTTTCAAGGGGATGAAAAAAAATTGATTCAGTATTTCAAGCCTGCTACTTTAGTAGGAGTTACTGATAACTGATAACTGATAACTGAAATGACCAGAGCCTTAATTAAGTTGGCATAGTAAGCATCTCTAGCTGGCATGAGGGAATACTGAGGGTTGTTTTTGGATAAGGCTTATACTTTGGGCGACAGATTTACTCGAATACTGGTGGCCAAATTTCTGATATGGGCAGTTCCCAACCGGGTAATAATTCGGGAATGGTCAATGTGTCTTCATTGGTTAAAACTATTGGTTCCCCAGAAGCGCGATATACGGTTACGGTCAAGTTTTTGGGGTCTACTAAAATGCCTACTTGAGAGCCTAACTCGATAAATCTTTGCAGTTTTTCAACTAGAGGTTTAATGTTATCGGATGCTGACCTGACTTCGATAGTTAAGTCAGGAACGATTTCGGCAAAAGCACGGGGAGCTTGACGCATCTTGGCAGCAGGAACAAAGGATACATCAGGACCACGCAAGTTGCCGTCTGGGAGACGAAAACCTGCTCCCGATCCAGTTACATAACCTAAAGCTCTCGGTATCACCCAGTTTTGTAAGAAAAATGTTAACCTGGCGATAATAACTTCGGAAACGTAGTCTGATAATCCCATGATGATAATTTGACCGTCAACTAATTCGGTGCGGTAGTCTAAATGTGCTTCTGTTAGTTGTGTTTGGACTTTTTCTAGGTCTTCAACTGTTAGAGACATAAGGCATCTCCTGTTAATATTTGAGACTGTTGGTGGAATTATAGCAGAAAATTGATTGGGATTGCAATAGGAAAGCGATCGCTCCTTTCAGTTATCAGTTATCAGCTAGAAGAAAGGAGCGTTTCGCCATAAAGGCGGAATGCCATTCACCCTGACGATCGCTCTAGGGAATTTTTGCATATAGCACTAGGCAAATAGGTATTTGACATTTCTAAATCCTGTTCGCGGAGGGTTTCCGCAGGAAAAACTGTTTCACAATCTGCTATTGCCTATTGCCTATTGCCGACTCAAGTAGCGCTATCTTTGAGATTTGGTTGTTGTTTTTGATTGGTATTTGAGCATGAATTAACTAAGTCTGTTATCTGTTGGCTGTTATCTGTTATCTGTTGGCAGAAAAAAACTTTGGCGGAGCAAGTGCGGATGCTACATTGGGGGCGAATGGCGATCGCCCCTACAGAGGAATTTTACGGTTAAGGGCACGGAGCTAATTTTTTAGTTTTGACTTTTAATTTTGTCTAGGGGTGTTTGTCTTTGGGTGTGGGTTTGGGCGACTGCTATCTTCTGTTTCCCCTGTTAATTGGTATCCTACGCCAATTACCAGCTCATCATCAATAACATCTACTTTAAAGTTATCAGTCGTATGCCAACCTAAGATGCTATGAATCCAACCGCTCCAGTTTTCGCCATCGGTGCAGTGGCGGACGTAGGGAACGCTATTGGGATTATTGGAATGGTAAACTACTTGGAAGAGGCGATCGCTCGTTGCCAAGATTTCCATCTTATCAGGATTACTGCGAATATTACTGTATTTCCAATTCGTCCAGGTTTTACCCCCATCGCTTGAGGTTCGTTCGTAAACATAACCGTTATCGTTACCCCCATCGCTAACTATCTGCACGGAACGACCCTTGAATTCATAGCTAACGATATTTTCTAAGTCAAGATTGCTACTATCCTCAGCAACATCAGGAATTTTATCCCGTCCCCACTCAGCTTGCTCTAAAGCAGCATCAACAGTATCCCAGTCACTCCAGTTTACCCCATCCTCCGAATGTCGGACGTGCTTATTACCGTCAGTTCCCAAGTACGACTGCACCAATTTACCCTCGATAATTTCCTGAGAGAAATCCTCCAAAGTTTTCATCGGAGTAGCTTCCCATCCTGACCAGGAAGTGCCGTTAGTAGCGTGGCGAGTATAAATCTTATTATCTGTACTGCGAATAGAAAGCACCAGTTGGTCGTCCATTGCCTCCACTTGGAAATCTCCAAGAATCGCACCACTAAGCGGACCCCATCCAGTCCAGTTTATTCCATCAGAGGAATGGCGAATGTGAACGACATCATTAGTTCCCTTAATCACTTGGAAGAGTTTACCATTGAGAGTCAATTGTGTAACATCACTGTTAGCATTACCTCCCGTATCCTTCCAATCCGTCCAAGTCTTACCGCCATCCTGAGAATAGCGCATTTGAACGTCCTTATTTTCTGCCGTCCGCGACTGCACAATTTTGTCGCCGAATTCAATTTCCGAGATATCCTCCGGTTCTTTGTGTATGGAAGAATCTGCTAACTGCTGTAAATATTCTTGTCGCCAATCAGAACTAGCGATCGCCTCTGGGAAAGTTTCCCATTCCTTCCAATTTGAGCCATCACTGGAGTAACGAGTATAAATTTCGTCGTCAGTACCGCGATAGGATTGAACCAATTTATCATCTACCAGTTCTTGGTGAACGGCAGTCAGAGCAGGAACGCTGGCAGTATGCCATCCAGACCAAACATTGCCACTGGGGTTGTTAGTAGCATAACGAGTATGAATCTTATTATCCGTACCGCGAATGGAAAGTACCAACTTGTTAGCAATCGCCTCAATTTGGAAATCTCCCACAACCGCACCACTTAGTCTACCCCATCCCGTCCAGTTTTCTCCATTAGTAGAGTTGCGTATGTGAACATCATTATTAAGTCCCTTGATGACTTGATAAACTTTATTGTTGAGGGTCAATTGTTTGACGTTACTGTTGGCAAGACCTCCCGTATACTTCCATTCCGTCCAAGTTGCACCCCCATCAGTCGAATGGCGCGTTTGAACTTCCTTATTTTCTGCCGTCCGCGACTGTACAATTTTGTCACCAAACTCAATTTCTGAAATATCTTCCAGTTCTATTTGATGGGTAGAAGAGTCTGCTAACTGTTGTAAATATTCCTCTCGCCAGTCCGAACTAGCGATCGCTTCTGGTAGAGTTTCCCATACACTCCAATTCTTGCCATCGCTAGAGTAGCGAGTATAAATATTGTCATCCGTACCGCGATAAGATTGAACCAACTTATCATCTACCGTCTCTTGCTGAATGTCAGTAATAGCGCGAACACTGGCAGAATGCCATCCAGACAAAGAAGTGCCATTAGTAGCATGGCGAGTATAAATCTTATTATCCGTACCGCGAATAGAAAGTACCAACTTATCATCTACCGCCTCCACTTGGAAATCTCCCACAACCGGACCACTTAATTTACCCCATCCCGTCCAGTTTATTCCATCAGAGGAATGACGGATATGGACATCATCATTAGTTCCCTTGACAACCTGGAAGACTTTATCATTCAGGGTCAACTGCTTGACATTACTATTAGCGTGACCTCCCGTATACTTCCACTCTGTCCAAGTTTCACCGCCATCAGGGGAATGGCGTGTATAAACTTCCTTGTTATCAGCAGTAAGAGACTGCACAATTTTGTCGCCAAATTCAACTTCCGAAATATTCTCCGGTTTATCGACAAAAGACTGTTCAGAAACCCCAGGCAAATGAGACAGTCGCCAGTCAGACTGTTCCGTTGCTGTTTCAGCGGTACTCCATTGCGCCCATTCCACTCCATCCAGACTGTTGCGGACGTAGGTGCGGTCATCAACCCCTTTGTAGGTTTGAACCAGGCGACCATCAATAATTTCTTGACTAAATTCCCCAATAGTGGGCACTTCCGTATGATTCCAAGGTAGCCAGTTTTCACTATTTATCGCCCTGGTATAGATTTGATTATTAGCATGACGGACTGATACAACTAGGCGATCGCCTATAGCATCAATGGCAAAATTTCCAGATGTGGGACCCGCACCAATATCCTTCCAACTACTCCAGTCAGCACCATTATCACTGTGACGGACGTAAACATGGTTATTAGTACGGCGCATAACTTGGTAGAGTTGGCCATCCACTTCTGTAAATTTAATATCGTCGGCTTTACTATCAGAATTATTATTTTGCCAATCGCTCCAAGTTTCTCCACCATCAGTCGAATAGCGGTTATAAGTCTGGTTGTCATCGGCGCGGACAGACTCAACGAGTTTGTTATCGAACTCAGTGCGGACGATTTTTTCCGGTTCAAAGTTAACTGCCTCTTCCCATCCTTGACGTAACTCAGTAGCTTTAGCTTCCTCTGCCAGTTGGTCGCTTTTGAAGCGGTTGTATTCTTCCAGATGGTGACTTAAGCTTTCCAGTTGTTCTTTGTAATGAGGTTTGTCTGGAGCCTCATCCAGAATTTGACGAGCAATTTCAGATATTTGGTCGAGAGCATTATTCTCTTCAGCCCACTTCACGAAATTTTGAATAATTGGTTTTTGTTGCTGCTCTAAGTCTTTGAAATTAACTTCTACTAAACCAACTTTTTTATATCTCGGACTAGAAATATCATTCCATAGACCTCCACGCGCACCAATAAATTCAGCCCAATCCTCTCCTCTCAACCAATAACGATTATCAGGTTGACCCGGAGCAAAATTAGTGTAGGTAACTGGTTCACCACTCGCCCAGCGCCAGTCACCTTCACGTTCCGCATCATTAAACCCTATCCAGACAGTTTTGTTTCCAACCTGTCGCGCGACAAAATTTTGCTCTTGCTGATTCCGAATCGTAACCAGATTCCCTCCTAGCTTTTGCGCTTCCTCTTGAGCAGACTGCCAACTTAGCGCCTCATTTGTAAAGAAGTAGCGACTACCGTTATCGGGATTTTCAAAATAGTTATAATCTTCAGATAGCTTGAAGCGTTCTGCTTTTTGCTGCTCAATTTCAAAGAATGGTTGGAGAATTTCCCGTGCCTCTCCTATCAACTCAGACTGCGGTTGATATTCTGCCAACTCCTTAGACTCAGCCCCAAAACGTTCCACAATAGGGGCAATTTCTGACCACAACTTCGCATCCTGCTCTATCCACAACTTCAGTTTCTCAATCTCCTGCTTCAGAGTATTTTCCCCTGCCACCAACTCATCCCGACGAGGGGCAACCACACCCAAGGTAGTAATCGCATCTCGCAAGTCCGCCAGATTCCTGTCTCGCTCCCCATCCACATCAGCCAAATTATCCTCAATATACTGAATCAAATCATCAACCGACTGAGACAGATTTTGTTGACTTTCCCCAATTTCCTTAGTTTGCTGATGCCCTTCTTGCAATTGACTTACCCACTGAGTCGCACTAGCCGTCAAATCTGCCCGCACTTGATCATTCAGTTGAGCATAAGCTAAAACTGTATCCTCATTCACTGCCTTTTCTGCTGCCCTCTCAGTTTCCAACTGACGGTTAAGCGCCTCCAACCGCTCATCATTACTATTAATTTGTTCCCGAATCTCCAACTCCTGCTGTTGTCGGAGATTTTCCAGAGATGCCGTAGCAGCCGTTAAGCGATCGCTCAACTCCGTCACTATTTCCTGATTTTCCTGTTGACGTTCCAGTAGATGATTTTGTTGGCCAATAGTTTTGGTAATTAAATCGGTTAACGCTTTACGACTAAAGTCATCTGTGGTATTATTTAATTCCTCTTGCCAGTCTGCTATTAAATCGCCTAACTTATCCGCTTCAGCACCTAACTC
Organism: Dapis brunnea BLCC-M229; assembly: GCF_050015995.1. Taxonomy (NCBI): domain Bacteria; kingdom Bacillati; phylum Cyanobacteriota; class Cyanophyceae; order Oscillatoriales; family Microcoleaceae; genus Dapis; species Dapis brunnea. The sequence goes on from NZ_JBNHEP010000195.1 coordinate 51,166, forward strand.
GCTACTGCGGTTTTGCAACTCATCAATGAAACCATCAACCTTAGCTCCCACCTGAGTCGCGAAGAAATCAACATCAGATTCCGTACCCAAAACCCCAAAACCAATCAAACGGTTGAGAGCATCCGCTTGGTCTTGAGTCGTAGTCCCTAACTGTTGCGCAATAGTTTCGGCAGCTTGTACCGCAGTTTGGAACTCTTGCAGTTTAGTCGCCTCCTCCTGTTGTAAAGGTTCCAGAGTAGTAACCAAAGGCGCGATATCCGCTTCTATTTCTGCCACTTTAGCAGTCAAATTGGCCACCTTGGGAGTTGCTGTTACCAACTCAGATTCTTTAGTAGCGAGGTCAGCTTGTTTAGTAGCTATATCCTGCTGCAACTCCTCAATTTTCTTCTCAGTTTCCTCTATTTGTGGCCAGAGGTCGTTGCGCTGCTCTGCCAACCGCGACGCCTCCTGCAAATAAGTCCGATATTCCTCAGCGCGTTCCTCATTATAGGAATATGTACTACCATCCCAATACCAAATTTTTTCCCGACTCTCTTGAGCTTTCTGGTAAAAATTAGCCTCAGCACTGCGCAACGGTTCATCATCCTCTTTCAAGCTCTCTAATAGCAATTCCTGAGTGACTAATTGTACTTCAGTAAATTCTAAGTCTTGCTGAGTATCTGCAACAGCAGTTTCAAGGGTTTCTTGTTACTGTTGGGCACTAGCAAGCTCAGTTTGGGTATCGGCGAGTTCCGACTGTAAGGATAGTAGCTCCTCCCGTTCGTCTTCCCCTGCCTTACGAGCTGCTAAGAGTTGGTTTGTGGCTGCAACTTGAGTAGCGATCGCCTCTTCCCACTTACTCTCCAGTTCCTGATACTCTGTTTCCAAGGCATCCCCTTCATTTAGCAAATTAACACGGTTAGAAAGGCGCTCTACTTCCGTAGCCACCTGGCGGGCGTATTTCTCAGTCAGTTCAATTTCCTCATATTTGTCGGATATTTCTAACTCTTTATCGGCAATATCTTGGTCTATTTCTGCCAAAGTCTCCTGGAGATATATTTTCTCTGAGCTTTCTTTCAGCAGTTGAGCATCTAGCTCTTCTACAATCGTATCTTGGACTTGACTAATTGCTATTTTTGTGTTAATGATAGGCTGAATATTTTCAATATCTGTGAAAATTTGCTGCTTGCTTTCAATAGCAGCAATAGTCGCCTGAGTTTCATTAATACTTGGTTGCAAACTCGCCTCAAGTTGTTGTGCTTGTAAAATAGCTGCATCCCGTTGTTGAGCAGCATTGTTAGCAGCAGCTTGCGCCAAGTCTCGTTCAATTTGCGCTTGCGGATTTGGTAAACGCCCTTCACGCCGTCCGTATCGCATATAATAGACTTGTCGCTTTATAAGCTTAAAAATTCCCGAAAGCCTTGTCCTGTAAGAATTATAACTATTGGTAAGTAAAAACGCCTGAAATTTTTGCTCTGTCTAGGTTTGAGCGATTTTTCCCCTCTATTTAGCGACAACTCTAATGACTCCAACCACTGGGGAGCCAGCCGTGACGCACCACGTTAGCAACATCTGGATAATGAGTTAGATAGCTTCCCTCATTAAATACAGAGGCTTGACTATTCCACCAATCTGCCTCATCTTGATACTGTTGTCGCAGTTCCTCAAAATTACTCGCCACCCCATGAGCATCAGTAATTTGCTGCCGATAACCATCTAAAATTTCCTGTTGCGGGTCAATTTCTCTCTGGAAAGCTTCAATGTGATTTTGCAGCAACTTCTCAGTTTCTAGATCGGCTTTTGCTAAACCTAAATCCAGATATTCCTCCTGAAGTCGCTGCAAATTATTATCTGCATTAGTTTGTTGAGTTTGAGCAGCAGTCAAACGCTCTTGCAAATCGTCAAACCCATTCAGCAAATTATTACTGCGATTTTCCACCCCGCGTAAGAAATCTATATACTCCTGCAACGGCAAAGTATTCGTATCTGGGGATTCTTGCAGCCGTTTTTCTAACTCTGCAATTAGATTACCAATAACCAACCGTTGTGGTGAGTCGGGGGCGGAGAGGTTAAGTTGTTCCTCCTGCACCTTCGCATACGCCAACTGTTGCTCAATATCCTGGAGATGATTTTGGGTTGGTTGCAGTTGACTTGCCAAATTGTTATTAGGATTATTAGTAACCGCATTACCAATTTCCAGCAGCAACTCCTGAAGTCGGCTTTTCTCAGCCTCCAGTTGCTTAATTTGTTTTTGTACCGCTGCCCGACGTTCCTGATATGGCAGCAAGTAGCCGTAGTTTTCCAGGAAGCTTTGTAAATCTTTAGTAGTCTGGGCGCGTTCAGTCTGATTTCCCTCAACTTCCTCTTGAATTTTTTTCAACCTTTCCTCAGTAGCATCAGCTTTTTGCTGCTGCCCTGGCAACTCATCCGTTTCCAGTTTTTCCAACTCTGCTTCACTTTGAGCAATTTGTAACTCCAGAGTTTCTACCTGCTGCTTTTGCACCGGAGTCTGCAATGCCAACATATCCTTCTCAGCTTGTAACTGCTGTTCCTTAGCAGTAATCTCATGTTCAGCAGTAATCTCATGTTCAATACCCTGTTTCAGTTCCGACCAGTCTCCCACTCGTTCCCCTAACGCAGTAGCTTCGGTATTCAAATCATCCGCTTCTGTTTGTGCCTGTCGCGCCCACTGCTCGAATATTTGGCGTTCCTGTTCAGCATTGTCAGCTTGTTGTTGAGCCTGGTCACGAGCAACAATGTGTTCTGGATATTCGCGCAAGCCGTAGATTGCTTGACGGGATTTACCCCTTTTGCGATAACCAACAACTCCCCGACGATTAATCATAGAGTCATGCCAGTCAGCTTTATCCTGATTTTCCAACCGTCGCTGTTCGGCCAATTCAGCTTGCTGCCAATATTCTTCAGCTTGTTTGGTCTTTTCTTCTGCTTGTTTTTGCAATGCTTCTAAGATTTGATGTGTATCATCAGACTGACCTGTAAGTTGGGATAATTCTTGATTGTTACTTTCAAGCAACTTCTCATAATCTTTTTCCGTCAAATCATAACGAGTCGTCACCCTTCCCTCTTCGTCCACCTGAGTCAAATCAAAACTAAGGTTAACAATACCCCGCTCTTCCCCAGCAGCTTTCAAATTATCCACATACTGTACCAAACGTTGCGCCCAATTTCCATTATTAATAGATAAACGTTCATATTCAGCATAAGGTAGGTGGTTGAGGAGAATTATCAATAATTGGCTCTCGATCGCCACTACCCGGATTATTTCTGGGAGGGTCTACTGGCACTATCGCTGGAGGAGGTAAAGTATCCACTGCTCCACCTAGATTGGGTATTTCTACACTCGGTTGCCCTGGATTTATTAGTGCTTCCAATGTCGGCCAAGTAGACAAATCTTCGACATCAAAACTATTCGCTGCATTCGGGTTTTCTTGAAAGTATTTGTCGATTTTCTCCCAATAATCTTGAACTAAATTTTCTGTATTTATATTTGAAATATCTGGAGGAACGTCAGTTCCTAAAATAGTAGTAATTAATTCTTGGTCTGTGAATAATCCAAAGATGGGATGGTTAACAAAAGAGTCGTCTATTGGTATGGGACAATAAGCACCAGGACTAATAATTTCTTCTAAAATAAAAGTATTACTTCTCGGGTTTTTGGGAGATTTTTTGAGTTGTTTTTGTTTAGTCTTTTTCTTCCAGAACAAAACCATAGCTTGCACCTCTGAATTATTGTTTTTTTAAATATTTTTTTAGATCGGGACTTGCGCAAAATATCAGATTGTATGCCATCTGTAGGGGCAAACGGCCGTTTCCCTCTACTAAATATGGTTGTTATACGTAAGTCCTGTTAGATTAAATGGAACTTACGCATCCAAACAATAAACCGGATTTATTGCCTTGATTATTGTTTTTCAGGAAATTTCATTGATCAACCCGGTTTTTGCGTAATTCCTACAGGTATTAATCTAATTTTTTTATTTTTGAGGAATTAATCCTCAATATAAGTAGGAAATATTATTTTGGCTGTCGCCGAGATGAAAATTTTAAATTGTTCAATAACAATTAATTCTATATAACTAATACCTCAGTAAATCTACATATAAATTTGTGATTTTAACCAAATAAATAAGGTTTAAAACTTATCTATCCCAGGATTTACTGAGAACCTTTAGGGTTAGCAAAGCATTCCAAAATAAAGCTCCTAACTCTAAGGCCAACTAATAATTAAAATGATCAATTACTTAATAACTAAACATAACATAGGTAAGAAAAAAAAATGTCGATAATCGACAAAATTGATTTAACTTTTAAAACACATTACTCATGAAAGTCACATCTCACAAACCATTCCAATTCTATCGGGTTAAATTCGACAGATAAATTTTTGATATTTTGTCGAAGATCGACAATAACCACAAAAAACTATGCCATAATAGATAAAAAGTTGATATCCGTCCATAAAAACCCTCTAAATTGTATAATCAAAATGACTAATTAATCCTTCAAAAATACATCAGTATATTCACAGTTTTTAAGACTGAAAAACTTCTTAATATAGCAATTTTTACAGTTATGAAGTACATTTAAGATCCCCCATTATCCCCCTTAAAAAGGGCAGGGCTGTTTCATTCTCACTAAGCGTGTAGAATTATAGAGTAAGGAGCAGATTTAGTTTGTAAAGTTGGCCAATATACCAATATATGAAAATATATGGAAAAAAGCCTCATTGATTACCTGAAAGAAATACCTGATTTTCGCATAGCAGAGAGGTTGTCGTCACCCCTTATGGCTGATACTGCTGATTATGATTATGGGAATCATAAGTGGTTATTGGGGTTATAGACAGTTAGGAAGATTTACGGAACGCCATCGTTTAACTTTAATTAAACTACTAAATATTCCTCAAGCTCGTGTTCCCTCTTATTCAACTATGAGACGAGTCATGGTACAACTAGATTACCAAAAATTACAAATAGCTTTTAATCAATGGAGCCAACAATATAGTAAAATCAGGTCTAGAGAGTGGGTATCAATAGATGGAAAAAGTTTGAAAAATACTGTTAACAATTTTGATACATCAGAACAAAATTTCATTAATTGTGTATCAGCATTTAGCCATGAAAGAGGATGAGTTTTAGGGATAAAAATCTTTGGTATGGAAACGTAAGGATTCAGGTGAGAGCGATCGCTTCGGTGGTCATAAGTCCCTAACTTATGGAAATATTCACTCCCTTGACAAAAAATCAAACTATAGTAAAGTAAGAACATGAGTCAGTCACAGGTACCCCTAACTCCAGAAAACCTCAACCAGTTGTCAAAAAAGGAACTGGTGAAAATGCTATTGACTCAACAAAAGGTGATCGAAAAACTACAACTTGAAATTGAGAAATTAAAACTTAGTCGAGAAACTGACAGTAAAACCTCCTCGAAACCCCCATCAACAGACCTACTGAAAAAATCAGAAAAGGCCAAAGACTCTGAAGATACTTCAAGAACCGATCAAAAAAAGAGACACCCAGGAGGGCAACCAGGGCATCAGGGAAAAACTCGTAAAGGGTTTGCTCGAATAGATAGAATAGAAATCTTGGAACCATCTAGATGCAGTCATTGTGGTCAAACAAAATTTTTAGATGAACCAGTAGCAGTAGAGACTCAACAAGTAGCACAACTGGTGGACAAACCCATAGAGATAGTAGAATACCATCGAATGTCTTGCCAATGTCAGGAGTGTGGGACGGTGACATCAGCCTCATGGTCATCAGAAATGATACCAGGACAAGATTTGGGGGTAAAGTTACAAGCCTTTTTAGGATGGTTAGGGAATTATGGGCATCTACCCTACGAAAAACAACAGGAAATGTTATGGGAATTGGGTAAAATAGAAATCGGTTTAGGAACTTTAGTGAATACCAATCAAAGGTTAGAGGAGGCAATTAAACCTCATGTAGAGGAATTGTCAAGTTGGGTGAAAACAGAACAACCATCAATTCATGTAGATGAAACACCTTGGCCAGTGAAAGGAATTAAGGAGTGGCTATGGGTATTTACGAATCAAGATTTTTGTCTATTCCGGGCGGCAGACACCAGAAGTCGTCGGGAGCTAGAATCGCAGTTGGGTAGTGAGTACACAGGTGTGATTAGTAGTGATGACCTCAGTGTTTATAATGGTTATCCAGTCAAAGGCCAACAGAAATGTTTAGCTCACCTGCGCCGTCACTTTCAAAGATTGATTCAACATCCTGGGGAATACAATCAAAGGATTGGCAAAGCGTTCAAAGAGTTAATTGATGAAGGATTTCGTCATTATAGTCAATGGCAGCAAAATCAAGAGCGGCATCTTTATAATTGTTGGGCTGTAAGATTTAAAGAAAAGGTAGATTTAACCCTCAAACAATGGAACAACAAAGCAGGTTATGAGGCGGGAAAACTGTTACGTAGTTTGAAATTAGAAATCAAACAGTGGTGGTATTTTCTCTTTCATCCAGAGATTCCGCCTGATAATAATCTGGCAGAACGTTCATTACGGTTGGCAATCACCAAACGAAAAGTTAGTGGTGGCTCAAGAAGCATGGAGCGATTTCAGCACACAGCTAATTTGCTGAGTGTAGTGCAAACCTGTCGTCGCCAGGGGCGTTCTGTGGTTGATTTCTTTGAACAGTCTTTGATAGTGTTCACCAGTAAAGAACTCTCATCAAGTATGTCTCTGATTCCGGAATCTTATAGCTGAAACTTACGACCTAGAACATTTCTGGAAGTTACAGATATTGATCGGGGTGGCGATCGCTCTCACCTGAATCCTTACATGGAAACTAGAAAGTGAAATTACAATTGTCAGAAAACTACTAGACATCTTAGACTTATGCATGAGTAGTTTTTACTCTTGATGCCCTACATTGTCAAAAAAAACAGTAGCTGCAATTATTGATAGTCAAAACGATTATTTAATTAAAGTTAAAAAGAATCAACCAAAGTTGTATCAACAAATAGAACAGCAAGTTAAATCTACTCAAGCAGTAAAAAGGTATCTTGATGAAGAAAAAACGAGAAATAGAGATACTATTAGACTTGTAGAAGTTTTTAATATACCAGAAAATGTCCAGGATATGTGGAAAGGTGCAGGTTCTGTGATTAGAGTTAAGCGCAGTAGTAATCGTGGTTCAAAATTCGTAGAAAGTATTAGTTATTATCTTTGTTCACTTCCACCACAATCTACTACTAAGCGCCTCAGGCATTCGAGGACATTGGTTAATTGAAAATCAACTTCACTGGGTAAGAGATTGTTTGTAAAGGAAATATAAAAAGGAGATAGGGAACAGGGAACAGG
>NZ_JBNHEP010000196.1:0-2378 GCF_050015995.1 Dapis brunnea BLCC-M229
ATTTGCTAAAAATTCATCCTTGAGTTTATCTAAACGTTTTAGTTCAGAATTTTTTCCTTCTAATTCAAAAAATGATTTTTGTAACTGCTCTGTCATTTGATTAAATGATTGAGCCAATATTGCCAATTCATCAATGGGAACTTCTTTGACTTTTTGTTCCCAGTTTCCAATAGATAAAGAAGTTGCTGCTTGCTTCAAACGCCTAACTGGTCTAATAATCAATTCACAATTTAGTAAACCCAAAACAATTGCTAGTATTAATGCCATCAAACATAAGGCAACAGTAATCCGAGTATTGGCATAAATACGCCCCATAAAATCTGCTTGGGGAACTACTACCAAAATCAACCAATCTAAACCATATTTATCGCTAAAAGGTACGACTTGTAAAAATTGTTGTTTACCATCTATATCAAAGTTCAGTAATGAAGTATTCTGAATTTGATTGAGATCCCCAAACCTGTCTGTGAGATGTTTACTTGCTAAACGAATTAAAGGATCTTTACTATCTAAAGCGTCTATCAGTTTTGAGTCATTATTGTTATTAATAAAAGGATCGGTTGTAGCTGAACTAGCTATTAGTTCTCCAGAACGGTTTAAAATGAAAGCTTCCCCTGACTTACTAATCTTCAACTTCTGTAAAAATTCATGCACTTGAGAAAAGGTTAGAGTAGCATTGACTAAGGCGATGACATTACCATCATTATCAATTATAGGTTGAGTCGCCATCATTTTTACTTTTTCATCAATTAGGGATGTAAATATCTTACCCCAAGCTGCTTGACCTGCGGTGATGCCATCTTGATACCATGGTCGTAGACGGAAGTCATATTGGGAAATTACGTTTGTGCGCTTGGTTCGTCCCCCTTGACTGTCGGTAGCATATTTCTGCAGTTCTCCATTTGTAGATTGATCTGTAACAATGATATTCAATGCGTTATTATCCTGGCGACTAACTGCAACCATAGTTCCTGATGTAGATGTAATCCCAATCACACCAATAGAATCAAAAGACTGAATCTGATTCCATAAATGACGTTCGAGATCATTAGTTGCTTGAATATTAAGTTGATTAAGACGAATAGCATTGACATTTAGTTGATTCACTAAATGGGGAGTCTCTAAATAAATATCCAGTTTCTTCTGAATACGAACTGTAATTTCGTTTTGTAATTGATTTGCTAAGTCATTGACTGCACGCTTACCATTGGTAAATGATAGATATCCTACTAACCCTACTGCTGCGATGATTTGCAGTACAAATGGGACGATGACTAAAGCTCGCAGGGGAAGTTTTGGTGAAAGTTGGCAAAATATAGGTTTTAGTGGTGACTTTTGCATGGTGGCAATTGCTTGTTTTTTCCTTTTTATCAAAGTTTAATTATATAGCAGGGAACAGTTGGAAAAACATTTTCTAATCTAAGACTCATTATTAGTATATGTACTAACCGATTCTTTCTTAATCAGGACTTACGCAAAGGTACTATGCATAGAGTTCAAAAACTATTGCGCAAGAGTTTTTGACGCTAGATATAGCGTCTCTGCGTAAGTCCTATTAATTATAGATTAAATTTGCCCAAGTTTATTGTTATTGTAAGTATTTCCTGCGGAATGCTGTGGAAATAGCTATCAACGATTATACTTCTCCAAAAATCAAAAATAAAACCAATATCTGATCCATAAATAATCAATTATCCCCCCTATTCATTCTTGTTATTTTTGATTCCAGCTTGTAACTCCTTGCCAGTTATTAGGTACACCTTCTGATAAAAAATTATTCACTCGTTCTAGATAAATTTCTGTAGTTTTATCCTGTGAATTGACTGTTAATACTTTTTGGAAATATTCCTTTGCCATGGCAAATTCTTGCTGTTGATAATATAATACTCCTTGTTCAAAATCTGGTTGAACTTGTTTTTTTAACTTTAGCAAATATTCTGGATCTCCATCCATAACTTCATAAATTTTAATAGGATGATTTCGCCCTTTAACTAGGACCCGATCTAAAAATCTAATTTGATATTGATTTGAATCTACTAAATTATTAAATACTGCTTCACTAATTATGATAGAAACTCCATAAAATTTTGTTAATCCTTCTAAACGAGAAGCTAAGTTTACATTATCAGAAAAAGCATCTCCTTGCATTCTGGCTTTTTCTCCTACCATACCTACCATCATTGGTCCGAAGTGAATGCCAATGCCAATTTTAATAGGTTTATAGCCTTGACTTTTTCTAATAAAATTGTATTCTACAACTTCTTTGATTTTGGCAATACCAGCCTTGACTGCATCATCTGCTCCATGAGGAAATACAGCCATCATTCCATCTCCTAAATATTTGACTATAAATCCATAATTATCTCTAACTTTTGGAC
>NZ_JBNHEP010000197.1:0-15216 GCF_050015995.1 Dapis brunnea BLCC-M229
TTGTGCCTGCATCAGCATCAGTTGTACCATCAGTTGTACCTGCATCAGCATCAGTAGCTGGAGCTGGCTCTGGAGGTGGAATATCTGGACCTTCTGGATCTTCTGGAGTAGGTGGGGCGATCGCAGCATTACCCACATTCAATACAATAGGCGGATCGCCTTGTAGAACATTAATTGGTTGAACTAGAGTAATTTCTTGATCTGGAGTAGTTTTCACAAAACCAGTTTGAGGTATTTCCCGTAAAAAGTAAGTTCCTAATGGAGGATTATTAAAGCTAAAGTCACCATTAACATTTGATATTGAAGCTGGTTCATCAGGGTCTAGTACATTGTTGCCATTCAGGTCTAAGTAGAGAGTGAAGTTAGCTAAACCTGGTTCTCCTGGGTCTAAGACTCCATTGGAATTAAGGTCGTTAAACTTATTACCTATTAAGTCACCCTGAAGCAAAGGAGTATCAGGAGCTTGACCTATATTAACAAGGTTCGCATCTTCTCCACTGGTAACAACTATGACTGGATCTGGTGTTGTTTGAGTAAAACCAGGTTGGGGAACTACTCTGACAACGTAAGTATCTGGAGGTAAGGTATTAAAACTATATTGACCTTCATCGCCAGTAATTCTGAAAGGTTCCGGTTGGTCAAAGATACCATTTTCATTGAGGTCTAGATAAACAGTGGAGTTAGATAAACCAATATCTCCTGGTTCAATGGCTCCATTAGAATTATTATCTACAAAAACAACACCTCCAATTGTGTTGACTTCAGCATTACCAAAGTTAACGCCTAATAAAGTGTCCCCATTAGGTACATCAACAGTTTGAGATTGGGGATTTGTTAAATTAAATCCTAGTTGTTGCTCTGCTTCGCGAATAGTGACGCGGGTTGCTGGCAAATTAGCTAAGAAGTAATCACCATTTTGGCTAGTGATATTAAATGGTTCTCCTGGATCTAAAATATGATTACTATTGAGGTCTGCATAAATAGTAAAGTTAGGTATCCCAGGTTCATCAGGGTCTAAGATGCCATTAGCATTACTGTCTAGGTATTTAACACCTGCAACATTACCTGTACCACTAGGAGTAATTATACCGATATCTACAACTACACTTGGTATTTCTTCTTCTGTTCCTGTGAAAATGATGACTGGGTTAGGAGTTGTTCTTGCTTCATCTAGTTCCCGGATGACATCAACGTTGAATAGACCAGGTGTAACCTCTGTAAATGAGTAAAAACCAAATTGATCGGTTACACTGATAATCTCCCCTTCATCTAAAATTCCATTTCTATTACCATCAAGAAATACTTCTTCGCCAGAAATTATTGGTTCATTAGAATCTCGAACACCATCAATATTTAGGTCTTCAAATAATACACCACTAATATTACCCGTGCCTGGGCCAGTTGTAGCGTTACCAAATGGAACATCTGAAGCAGTAGGTTGTTCTGGACTCAGACTCACAAATATAGGGTCTGGGATAGTTTGCTGGAAACCTGGTTGCTGGATTTCCCGAATAGTGTAAGTTGCATTTAAGGGTAAGCCAGTAAAACTAAAGCTACCATCTTCTGCACTAATTGATATTAGTTCATCAGGGTCTAACTGACCATTATTATTTTGGTCTAGGTATATAGTAAACCCTGGTAAGCCTGGTTCTGCGGGGTCGCGAAAGCCGTTACGGTTAAAGTCATTGTACTTGACACCGGAAATGCTACCCTGACCAGAAGGTGGAGGAACAGGACCTCCTATCGTGCTACCAAAGGCTATCCTGTCCTCTCTGACCATAGTCCCACCGACTATATTTACCACAACTGGCTCTGGTCTAGTTGAAACAGTACCAGTTGGTGGAATCTGTCTTACGAAATATTCACCATCTACTAATCCCAATAAGTCGTAGACACCATCTGGACGACTGACTGAGAATAATTCATTGGGATCTTGAATACCATTGTTATTCTGATCTAAATAGACTGTAACACCAGATATTAATTGGTCTTCTGAATCAAAGATCCCATCACCATCTAAGTCATTAAATGTGACACCTACTATATTACCAGCCCCGCCAAGTTGCGAGGCTCCTCTTATATCATCACTCACGTTCTAACTCCTCCACCAAAAAATCTATAGTTAATAGTGATTTGTATTTAACTAATGGCTAAAAACCACTAAATCAAGAATACAGATATACCTTAAAATCAATATGATGCTTATCACCCATGACGAGTAAAGCTAAAGCGTAGACGCTGAGGATTATATCAGGTTGATAAGAATGTGACAATTAGATTGGAAAATATACTAGAATAATTTAATCTTAAGGCCATAAGCAAAATTTAACTATTAAATCTAGTAATATTAAGCACCCACCCATAAAGAGGGGGGTGCTATCTGGTGTCGGGACGTTACTTCTCCCTGACAAGTTCCAATTCCAGAGAAAATTTATTCTATTTACTGAAACTGTAGAAAATAGCTAGAATTTGACATTTGAGATTTCAAATCAAAAGTATTTTCTCTGTGTAATGTTTTTTAGTTGACTACCTACTAGCGTGTATAGCTTGAAAATGTGGGTAAGTTTCACCATCCCGGAAGACCTCTCCCCCAACCCTTCTCCTGCAAGGAGAGGGGTGAGTGTTCTCCCCCTTCCCTGGTAGGCTATCCATTACCCACATCTTTCTTGACATAAAACTTGACAAAATTGACAAGTTATGATTAATTCTGAGTTCGGCTTTTTTGGGAGAAAAATGTATGAAAAAACATATTTTTTTTCGCTTGTTTCAGTAGTTTTACTTAGCTACTATGATTCTTTCTCCTTTCTCCCCTGCTCCCTTATCCCCCTTTCCCCACAAGCTTTTCAGGAGTTATGGGTAAGGAATAGTCCTGGTAGGGAAGGGGGTTGGGGGATTAGGTTTTTACCCACAATTTTAGTCTGGACGAGCTACCACAACCTATATTCACTAAGTAGGTGATAAATAAACGGAATATTAGAAGGCGGGTTTTGAGAGCTATATCGTCCTTAAGTCAAGGATTTAGGCAACCCGCCCCTACAATTTTTTTAACGTTTAATTAGACCTACCTACTTACTTAGGTTGAAATTTTTGACCTAAAATTTAGTAGGCATCTTGTAATTCGTAGAATTCAGGAGAAATATAATCCTTACGCAAGGGCCAACCTACCCAGTCTTCAGGCATTAAAATTCGTTTGAGATTGGGATGTCCTTCGTAGACAATTCCATACATATCATAAGATTCCCGCTCTTGGAAGTCAGCAGATTTCCAAATCCAGTAAACCGAAGGAACTCTAGGATCGTCTCTGGGGACAAATACTTTTAAGCGTAATTCTTCTGGTTGGTCTACATCATCAGTGACTTTGACCAAGTGATACATACTTACTAAGTCTTCTCCAGGTCCAGCATCATACGCACATTGACACTGTAGATAGTTAAAGCCATAAGCATATACAGCTGTGGCTAAGGGAATTAAGAAATCCCTGTCAACTTTGATAATTTCTACTCCCAGATGATCGGGTTCTAAGAATTGATGCTCAAAGCCATTCTCTGTGAGCCATTTGGAAACTTTACCTGCTTCAACTACTGGAGTTTCTTCTGATTCAGCCACGATTTACCTCCTCTTTTTGTGCAGCTTGCAGTGCAGGTGGTACTGGCATACCTATTGCTTCTGTCAGCTCTTTTGGTGGTGCTTGACGGTCAGATGTCTGTAGATATTGACCATTCAGAATTGGTTCTACTACTTTCATATTGTGCTTAACACTGTAGTAACGATGAGCTTGCAGGAGTTTACCCCGTTCTTGCAAGGATTCATTGGCAACTTTTTTCCTCAGCTTGATGACGGCATCAATAATTGCTTCTGGACGTGGTGGACAGCCAGGAATGTACACATCTACTGGGATTAATTTGTCTACCCCACGAACTGCTGTTGGCGAGTCCATGCTAAACATACCGCCTGTAATTGTACAAGCACCCATGGCAATGACATATTTAGGTTCTGGCATTTGCTCATAAAGCCGTACCAAGGTAGGACCATATTTCATGGTGATTGTACCAGCAGTAATTAGCAAGTCTGCTTGTCTAGGACTAGACCTTGGTACTAAGCCAAAGCGATCAAAGTCAAATCTGGAGCCAATTAGAGCTGCAAATTCAATGAAGCAACAAGCTGTACCATACAAAAGAGGCCATAAGCTAGAAAGTCTGGCCCAGTTGTAAAGATCGTCAACTGTAGTTAAGACAACATTCTCTGAAAGTTCTTGAGTAACTTCAGGGGGTTGCTCAATCGGATTAATAATTTTTGGGTTTTGATTAGGACTTAAGACCATTCTAAAGCTCCTTTGCGCCATGCGTATACTAAAGCAACCACTAGGATTGTGATGAAAATCAGGGCTTCTATAAAGGCTAGGAGTCCCAACTGATGAAAGGCTACTGCCCAGGGATATAGAAATACTGTCTCTACATCAAAGATGACAAAGACAAGGGCGAACATATAGTAACGGATATTGAACTGTATCCAAGCTCCACCAATTGGTTCTACACCTGATTCATAGGTGCTGACTCGCTCTGGGCCACGAGTTTTGGGCCGCAGTAGCTTAGATGCAGTTAAGGCAAGGATTGGTACTAGGCTGCTAATTATTAGGAAACCTAGAAAATACTCGTAACCACTAAGAACAAACACAATTAACCTACATTTTCTAAATAACTAGGACTCTTGTCTGTGAACATTATAGAGACCATCAGAGTTATTCTACTGCTAGTCCAGATAATAAGTCAAAAGTTTTAATTTAAAAGTCAAAAGTCAAAAGTCAAAAAAATCCCAATTAATTATAAATAGTCATCATAAATTTTCGGTAAGTGGGAAAGTAGCCAGTTGCCTCCTAGGTCGGAGCTACGCTATCAACGGCTAGATGGAAACGACTCAAAGGGTTTTAACCCGTAGTCAAGTTGACATATCTAGAGGTTTTCGCTATCATGTGCATGATACAGCGAAAATTACTATGTATCTAGCCCAAAAGAACAAAATTAGAAACTTGTCTACCCAGGAATTTAAAGCCTTGCGACAGTTGTGCAGATTGTCCAAAAATATGTATAATTTAGGGCTTTATTCTGTGAGACAATTTTATTTTGCTGAAGGCGGATATTTAAGATACGAGTCAAATTACCATTACTGCAAAGATAACGAAAATTACCAGCTACTTCAAACTGATATTGCACAACAAACTTTAAAAGTTGTAGATAGGTCTTTTAAGTTGTTTTTTGGCTTAATCCAAAAGGCTAAAGAAGGTAATTATCGTTTTGAACAAATACCAATACCTAGATACCTCAATAAACAAGGGTATTTTCCTTTGATAATACCTCGAATTAAGGTAAAAAATGGGTATTTTAATATCTCCATGTCTAGAAAATTCAAAGCTGAATATGGTGCAGTTAAAAGACCCTTTCCTGAAAGATTGATAGGTAAAACTCTTAAAGAGGTTAGGATAATTCCTAGATATAACGCGAGGTTTTTTGAAGCTGAATTTATTACAGAAGAAGCAACATTAGCAGCGGTAAAAACTGATAATGCACTAGCAATATATCTGGGATTAGACAATCTAGCAACTTGTGTATCAAATACTGGGTCATCGTTTATTTTGGACGGTAGAAAGCTTAAATCAATCAACCAGTGGTATAACAAAGAAAATTCTAGATTGCCGTCTATAAAGAATAGACAAGGCATCAAAGGTTTAACCAAAAAAGAAGTTGGCATTACGGTAAATCGGAAAAATAAAGTTAGAGATTACTTAAATAAAGCAGTTAGATATTTAATCAACTGGTGTACTGAAAAAAAAATATCTACTATTGTCGTCGGTGTTAATCCAGGGATAAAACAAAATATCAATTTAGGTACAAAAACTAA
This sequence comes from Dapis brunnea BLCC-M229, assembly GCF_050015995.1. Classification (NCBI taxonomy): domain Bacteria; kingdom Bacillati; phylum Cyanobacteriota; class Cyanophyceae; order Oscillatoriales; family Microcoleaceae; genus Dapis; species Dapis brunnea. The sequence goes on from NZ_JBNHEP010000197.1 coordinate 5,896, forward strand.
CCAAAAGTTTGTGCAAATACCACACAATATTTTTAGGTTAAAACTAAAAGCTATGTGTATTAGGTATGGTTTAACTTATCTAGAGCAGGAAGAGTCTTATACATCTAAAGCTAGTTTTTTAGACGGCGATGAAATACCTATTTACAATGCAGATAACCCAACTGAATATAGTTTTAATATAGTTTTAGTGGTAAATGAATTAAGTGATGCAGCGCGGTCTTGGGGAGGCAGTGCGGTCTTGGGGAGGCAGTGCGGTCTTGGGGGTTTCCCCCATGAGCAACTGCCGTGGTTCCCCCCATGAGCAACTGCCGTGGTTTCCCCATGAGGGACTGCATCAAGACAACGTGGTTTGTACAAAACTAAGGAAGGAAAATTGATAAATGCTGACTGTAACGGTGCTGCAAATATTCGATCGAAAAGTAATCTGAATGGGTTTACCCCGGACAAACTAGAGGCATCTTTGGTTATGCCATTAAGGGTTAAACTTGACGTAAGGAAAGTCCGTCAAATTTTTTACCCTTAAGAATCCACGCGGATTTATCCCGTGGAGTGTCAAATTCTGTAATAATAATTAAAGATATTTTTATAATCGCTGATTCAATCCCTTGGAACTATGAGCGAGGAAACAACTGAGGCCAACACACAGGATGAGGCCAACACACAGGAACAGGATCGATATGAATGTCGGGCCTGTGGCTACGTATATGAACCTAATAAGGGAAGTTCTACAGGAAAAATTCCGCCGGGAACTGCTTTTTCAGATTTGCCTTCAGTTTGGCGCTGTCCTGTTTGTGGAGCGTCTAAAGTCCAATTTATAAATGTTGGACCGATTGAAGGGCCTTCAGGATTTAAAGAAAACCTTGGCTATGGTTTTGGTGTCAATACTCTCACACCCAGCCAGAAAAATATTCTAATTTTTGGCGGATTAGCTCTGGCATTCTTGTTTTTCTTGAGCTTATATGGTTTACGATAAGATGGCCATAAGGATAATTAATAATTAGTAATTAATAATTAATAATTAATCCCCACAGGTTTTTACCAATGGATAATTGATAATTAGACAAAGTTTTCATTATCCATTAAAGAATGATTAAATGTGATGCACTCAATAGTAAAATTCTGGAAACAAATTTTCATAATACTAGCAGCAGTTCTACTTTGTAGCGGTTGCAAAAATGCTTTTTTACCACCGATGAGTTACAATCCCTGGGAGGTAATTCAACTACCAACTGAGGTTACGTTATTTGATATCGGATTTACAGATAATCTTGACCATGGTTGGATTGTGGGTGGTGATACAACTCTCCTTGAAACTACTGATGGTGGTAAAACTTGGGAACCTAAAACTATCGATTTAGAAGAAAAAGTTCGCTTGACATCAGTAAGTTTTAATGGTAATGAAGGTTGGATTGTTGGACAGCCCTCTTTACTTTTGCATACTGATGATGGAGGAGAGTCTTGGAGTCCGATTCCTCTAAGTTCTAAACTGCCTGGTGCTCCTAATACAATTATCGCTATGGGGCAAAATTCTGCGGAAATGACGACTGATGTGGGAGCTATCTATCGAACTAAAGATGGAGGACAAAATTGGCGTGCTCAAGTAGAGGATGCTGTGGGAGTAGTGAGAAACATTTCTCGTTCCTCTGATGGTAAATATATTGCTGTTTCGGCAAAGGGTAATTTTTATTCTACTTGGGAACCTGGGCAAAAATCTTGGACTCCTCATAACCGTCAGAACTCTCGACGTTTAGAAAATATGGGGTTTGGTGATGATGGTCGTTTATGGTTATTAGCGCGTGGAGGTCAACTGCGGTTTAGCGATCCCGAAAACCTGGAAGAGTGGGGAGAAGCTATTAATCCTGAGTATGCTACAAGTTGGGGTCTTTTAGATTTGGCTTATAGAACTCCTGATGAAATTTGGATTTCTGGCGGTAGTGGTAATTTACTTCGCAGTACCGATGGAGGTCAGACTTGGGAAAAAGACCTTGATGTAGAGAATGTTCCTGAAAATTTCTACAACATTGTATTTATAAATTCAGAAACAGGTTTTATTCTAGGTCAAAGAGGAACTATGCTCAAATATAATAGTTCAGTGGTTTCAGAGGCAGCTTAAAAATAGAGAAATATCATAGTTTATCACTTAATTGGGTAGTATTACTCAAATGGCAAGATATGATTTCTCTGTATTGTTTCATTTGCTGAAAAGAAATCTGAATGTGTTAAAATTGATCCCGTCTGGCTAAGAGATAAAAATGACGGATGTAAAGAAGACAAAAAGTTAGTCTATCTTTACCTCTGAAGAAAGACAAAAAACTCATCCCATTTATAATTATGGCATGAGCAATTTAGAAAAGTTTTAAGACTATCATATATAAATGATGGTTTAAGATTATTTGGGAGGAAAAAATTAGATGGCTGGTGGCAATACAGGTGAGCGTCCATTTGGAGACATTATCACAAGCATTCGTTATTGGGTAATTCATAGTATCACTATTCCGGCTCTGTTTGTTGCAGGTTGGCTATTTGTTAGTACCGGGTTAGCTTATGATGTTTTCGGTACACCTCGACCTAATGAGTATTACACTCAACAAAGACAAGAATTACCAATTTTGTCAGACCGTTTTGAAGCTAAAGAACAAATTGATGAATTTATCAAATAGATAAAAAATTAGGAGATTAAAATAATGACTAGCGGAAATCCAAATCAACCAGTTAGCTATCCAATTTTTACTGTTAGATGGTTAGCTGTTCATACTCTTGGTGTGCCTACAGTTTTCTTTTTAGGTGCCATTGCAGCTATGCAGTTTATTCAAAGATAGGAGCATAAGATAATGCCTTTAGACCGTAGTTCTAATCCTAATAAGCAACCAGTAGAATTAAATCGTACTTCTCTCTATCTTGGTCTGCTCTTGGTTTTTGTTCTTGGTATTCTGTTTTCTAGTTATTTCTTTAACTAATTTTGGAAACGGAATCAAGTAATTTCTACCTATACAAGTCATCCTATTTGGGTAATGTATAGGTAGTAGAATCAACTAAAAAGTTAACAAGTAGATTGTTTACAAATTTCTTTGAAATAGTAGTTAGTTTTGAAATAATGAGGTAAAATATTATGATGTCTGAACCAGGAAGAATTCCTTTATGGTTAGTTGCTCTTGTGGCAGGAACTGGTGTACTTGTAGTTGTCGGTCTTTTCTTCTACGGAGCTTATGTTGGTGTAGGTTCTTCTTTATAAGAAAAAGTTGAAGTTTGAGTTAGTTAATACTCAGATTCTAGGATTTTGTTTTCTGAGATTTTCTTGAATAATTCCACTCTCAAAAGAGTGGAATTACTTTTTTTAACCCTAATTTTTTAGGGTGGCAGTTCCCCAAATATAGCCTTATAGTAAGCCTGGATCTGTTATATAATTAGCAAAAGTTATTGGTAATGCTCGTTCTTTAATGAAATATATTATTAGCTTTTGATTCACTTACTCCAAATATTATTCCAAGTCATTTGATAGATGCTTTGCGTAAGTCCTAATAAAGTGAAAATTATTTCTTCGGCACTATTTAAACTTTTTTTTTCTACCGCTTCCTGGTTTGATTAATCTTTTTTATTGGCAGGGGATTTCAATCATTCTCTAACTGCAATAAACATTGCTGAAATACATAATTTAGGACGGCAAATAATCTCTCTAAATATTCAATGTTATAACTGGCAGTATTTCTGGTAAAAATATCTTCTTTCAATTTCCCAAATTCCCACAATTTACCGTTAGAAACAATACCGAAAATTGTTTGCTCTAAATCGTTGTTAATTTTCTGTGCTGCGACTAATTCCGCTAAACATTGACCCCATCCTTCTTCAAATTTATCTTGCTTTGCTTCCACCACTAAAAAATAGGGTTTACCAAAAATCATTCTGCCTAAAGGACTAAGTTTAGCCACAATATAATCTGGTTGTCCTGAAAGCTTTTCATCATAAGTTAAAGTCCTATGACTCCAAAGCATTAATTTGTCATAATAGGATTTCCAGACTTCTCTTAAGATTGGAAAGATTAAATTCTCAAAAATAGCATATTCTGAACTGTATACAGATAAGTTAGAAATTGCAAAATCTAACTCCTCTCTAAAATTATGATTCACGGAAAATTTAATTTCATTGACAAAATTTGTATAAATATATTTAATTTGAAATTCTTGAGCGACTGCTTCAATATTTTTGTAATTACTAAATGGCATAATTTAATGAATAATGAATAATTGATAATTGATAATAAAGAGTATCTATAATTATCAATGTTATTGTACTTCAATTCTCTGGTGAAAAATGTAGTATAAGTTAAGGGAATGCTTATTTTATACATTTTTATTGCGCTCGAGCTGACTGCTTATAGCTGTTGGCGCAGCATTCCGCAGAAAATACTTAGATTATAGCGATCGCTCACCATAAAATACTAGATTTGAGAGATTTTTTTCACTATTCTCTAATTGGAATAAACATTGTTGAAATACATAATTTACTACGGCAAATAATTTATCTAAAGATTCAATGTTATAACTGATAATATTTCTCGTAAAAACATCTCCTTTCAATTTCCCAAATTCCCAAAAATTACCATTAGAAACAATGCCGAAAATTGTTTGTTCTAAATCGTTATTAATTTTCTGTACTGCAACTAATGAGGAGAAAGTTTTTGTTTGTAGTTGGGCTTTAGCCCTATCTATATTTCGGGCTAAAGCCCAACTACGAGCCTTTAATTATAACTATTTAACCGGATATGATATTAATTATCAATTATCCATTATCCATTATTAAACCTCCTTCCATTTTACTCAACCATTCTATTAAACTTTCTAACTGTTTATCTGCACTTAAAACACCTAATCCTCTAACTGTAACTTTACCCTTACTAAAAACAAAACGAGACTTTAAATGATTGGGTAATTTCTCTTTTAATAAATTCCATGCAGGTTCCTCCATTGGTGTTTCTAAAACAACGTGTTGTTTACCCTCTACTTTAATCCGAGAAAAGCCTATTTTTTTGGCAATTTGTTTTAATTCCATCATCCTTAATAACTGTAAACCAGCTTTTGGAATTGGACCGTAGCGATCGCTCCAATCAATTTCTATTTGACTCAATTCTTCCCGACTATTAGCAGCAGCAACCGAACGATAAGCACTCATTTTTTGGTCTAAGTCTGGAATATAATCTGCGGGAATGAATGCAGTCAAACTCAGGTCAATTTGTGTATCATCGACCTGTGGAATTTCCTGACCTTTGATTTCCCGAATTGCCTCTTCTAACATTTCCGTATACAAATCGAATCCGATAGAGTTCACCTGACCAGACTGCTCTGCTCCCAAAATATCCCCTGCTCCCCGAATCTCTAAATCTCGCATTGCCAACTGATATCCCGAACCCAACTGGGTAAATTCCTGAATTGCCCGCAACCGTTTTTGTGCATCATCCGTCAGTGCAATTCCACCAGAAGCAGTAGTCGGATAAAACAACCACGCATGAGCTTGTACTCCCGCACGACCAACCCTTCCCCGCAACTGATACAACTGCGACAAACCAAATTTATGAGCATCTTCAATTAATATTGTGTTGACGCGAGGAATATCTAAACCAGATTCAATAATTGTGGTACAAACTAAAATATCAGCTTCCCCCGCACTAAATGTCAGCATAATTGACTCCAACTCTGCTGCTTCCATTTGTCCATGACCGATATTAATTCTTGCTCCGGGAATCATTTCCCGCAATTTTCCTGCCAACTCCTCAATACCTTCAATGCGTGGCACCACATAAAATACTTGCCCTCCCCGATTTAATTCTTGGCGAATTGCAGTGCGGGCGGTTTCTAGATCGTATGGTGCAAGGTGAGTTTTAATTGGGCGACGCAAAGGAGGTGGAGTAGTAATCAAACTCATTTCCCGAATTCCTGAAAGTGCCATATATAATGTTCGAGGAATTGGAGTTGCAGTCAGTGTCAACACATCTACCTGAGCTTTGAGCGCTTTAATTTTTTCTTTCTGGTTAACGCCAAACCGTTGTTCCTCATCGACTACTAACAACCCTAGTTCCCGAAACTGGATCGTCTTACTTAAAATGGAGTGAGTACCAACAATAATATCTAATTCCCCTGTTGCTAACCGCCGTTGAATTTCTTTCTTTTCATTAGCAGTACGGAAGCGGTTGAGTAAACCTATTTCTATTGGGTAGGGAGCAAAACGTTCTTTGAGAGTGTGATAATGTTGTTGAGTTAAGACTGTAGTAGGTGCGAGGAATGCTACTTGTTTTTCAGCAGTTACTGCTTTGAAAATTGCCCGGATGGCAACTTCTGTTTTCCCAAAACCAACGTCACCACAAACTAGGCGATCCATTGCTCGTTCGCTTTCCATATCCCGTTTCACATCTTGGGTTGCTTTCAACTGGTCGGGGGTGGGTTGATAAGGAAACGAATCTTCCATTTCTTCTTGCCACGGAGTGTCGGGGGGAAAATTGTAACCTGTTTGTTTAGAGCGTTGAGCATAAAGTTTCAGCAGGTCAACGGCTAATTTTTTGATTGACTTACGGACTTTATTTTTGGCAGTTTCCCAGGTTTTGCCAGTGAGTTTGTTGAGTTGAGGTTTTTTCTTATCGGTACTTCTCAACCGCGACAGCGAACTGAGTTGGTCGGCGGCAACTCTGAGCAAACCATCAGCATATTGAATTGTCAGATAGTCACGAGTTTCGTTATTTAGAGTCAGACTTTCCAATTTCACGAACTTACCGATACCATGTTGGCGGTGAACTACATAATCTCCGGGGCGAAGTTTGTTGGGGTCTACTTGTTTGGAAGCAGCTTGACGGCGTTTGCGAATATAGGTGGGAGTGGCGAGGGTATGTTGTCCGTAAAATTCTCTGTCGGTGATGACTGATAATCGGAATGTGGGCAAAATAAATCCTTCTAATTCTGCTAAACCACTATATTTGAGACCAACGGGAGTATATTGGGTTTGCAGTCTGTCAATGGCAGGGTAGTCGCGGGGGTTGGGAATAAACTGAGCGGGGCAGTCGTGTTCCTGGAGTAGAGAGACGGAGCGCGACGGTTGAGCTGAAATAAGAAAAATGGAATGTTTACGTTCCCTTTCCTGGCGCAAATTTTCTGCCAGTTTTGCGTATTGATGCGGCATGACTGGTAAGGGGCGACTGGCAAGGTTAAGGGTGTAGGGAACTGAGGTGGTAATATTGCTCTTAGTTTCTTTGGTAAGTTCGGATAAATATAGTCTGGGAAAAAGTTCAACTTCTGCGAGGGAGTCGGCAAATGTACGATGAATTTTTGGTAATGGTGAGGATGCTTCCTCGTTGTTGAGTTGTTGCCAATTTTCTTCTACCAGTTCAAACCAGCGATCGCCATGAGCAGCACATTGATCTGGTTCGTCTATGGCAATGAGAGTATTTTCTGGCAGGTAGTCTAGTAGGGAAGCAAATGTTGAGTCGGTCATTGACTCTAAGTTTCCTAACCCCCACTGACTAAAATCTCTAGGTGTTAAGACTATTTGGTTAATTTTATCAAGGGAACGTTGAGTGGAAGGGTCAAATTCCCGAATTTTTTCGAGTTCGTCTCCAAACCATTCTAGGCGTACTGGTAATTCTGAGGCAACGGGAAATACATCTATAATATCTCCTCGCCGACTCCACTGACCTTCAGTTTCTACTAATGGCACTCGTTCGTATCCCATCTGAGCAAGTTTTTCATCTAAAGATATACACTTTAAAGCATCAGACTCAGAATCATTTATCTGTGTATCCGTGGCCGATATCCGTGTCTTGCTGAAAGTTTTGGAGTTACTGGAAATTCCAGGGATAAGGGTTAGGCAGTAGGGTTGAAATTCTTTAACTGTAGGTAAGTGGGGTTGGAGCGATCGCTCTGTTGCGACTACGGCCATTTTTGCTTTATTGCTATTGTTGCCGTTGCTGGTTGCATTTTCTGGCGCATTCTCACTCACTAAGTCTGCCAAAACCTGCATTTGTCCCCAAATCATTTCTTCTGAGTAGGAGGGTTCGTAAGGGAATGCTTCTGAAGTAGGGTAAAAGTGAACTGTTGGCCATCCTATTGCTTCTAATTGTGCTGCCCACCGTCCCGCCTCTTCTAATGTTGCAGTGACAATGAGTAAATTTTGCTGTTGTTGTTGGGCGAGGGTGGATGTGACTAAACCTTTGGGTAAACGGGGGGCGCCGTTTAGTTGTAGAGATTGATATTGTTGAAGTTTATTAAGGAGTTCGGTTGTGAGAGGCGATCGACCAAGTAGTTTAATAATAGATGATAATGTCATAAGATTTTAAGTCAAAAGGACTGAAAGTTAATTTTATTCTACAATTCTTTTTGTGGGGGCGAGTTTTGTAAGATTATTTATTAGACCTCTCCGGAAAATAGGGAGTAGGGGGTAGGGAGTAGGGGGAAATAATTGATGATTTTTGCGTATGGGATTGATTTTATTTTTGATTATCACCAGATGTCTATTAGAAGTAATACTATGTTAGGAAAGTCTAAAAAATAATCATTGAATAATAAAAGTTATTAAATGCTAAATACTCACTTCGAGAAATATATTTACAGAAGTTTCTTACTCTCTGGAAGTGCATATATTGATTTTTTTAGGGAGTAGGGAGTAGCATAGAGAACAAGCCCAAAATATTTACCGTGTCATTTTAATTTTGATATATTCTTTTTTTTATAGAAGAGGGATTATTCAAATTCTTATTTCTGATTCCTGAGATACTGTTTGTCAAATAAGTATATTTTTTTAGGGAGTAGGATAGGGAACAAGCCCAAAATATTTACCCTATCAGTTGTACCAAAAGCTAAGAGTTTTAGGGATTCTAATTAAAATAGCAGTTGGATTTTAATTTTGATATATTCTCTCTTTTTATAGAAGAGGGATTATTCAAATTCTTATTTCTGATTCCTGAGATACTGTTTGTCAAATAAGTATATTTTTTTAGGGAGTAGGATAGGGAACAAGCCCAAAATATTTACCCTATCAGTTGTACCAAATTATCTGCTGTCTAAATAAATAGAGAATTAAGCCATAGCAAAGTTTTTGGTAATTTGGCATAACTTATCCGTATTTTGATTAGCCAATAATTTCTATATAAGTAGATCAGTAGATGGGAATTTAATCAAAAGCTAAGAGTTTTAGGGATTCTAATTAAAATAGCAGTTGGATTTTATTTAATTTTGATATATTCTCTCTTTTTATAGAAGAGGAATTATTCAAATTCTTATTTCTGATTCCTGAGAGACTGTTTGTAAAATAAGTATTAAGAGAACATGCGAGTGACTAAAATCT
>NZ_JBNHEP010000198.1:0-14629 GCF_050015995.1 Dapis brunnea BLCC-M229
TAGGGAATAGGGAATAGGGAATAGGGAATAGGGAATAGGGAATAGGGAATAGGGGGAAATAATTGATGATTTTTCTACGATAATTGATTTGATTTTTTATTGTTGGAGATGTCTAATAATGTTCTTCTGTTTCAAGGGAGTAGGGGGAAATAATTTATTATTTCTTTTGGATAATTGATTTGATTTTTTATTATTGGAGATATCTAATAATGTTCTTCTGTTTCAGTAGAGTATCTTTTCCTCCCGAATGCTTTGTAAACAAATTTCGTCTACTCCCGACCCTTCCCACACCTCGCACACTCCCCACACCTCCCACACTCCCTTAGAAAAATAAGTGACTATCTGGTTGAATATTAATTTCCATCGGTACTGCTTGGGGTTCTGCATTGAGAGCAAACATAATTGCATCAGCAGCAGTTTCCGAACTAAGCATTTTTGAGCGATCGACTTTCAGACTCACATTATCCCAAAAAGGAGTATTGACTCCTCCGAAATAGAAAAGAGTTACTTTAATACCATAACGCCGTAATTCATCTGCCATACATTTGCTCAATCCCACCAAACCAAACTTAGAAGCACAATAAACACTTCCCATTGCCATTGAATGTTTGCCAAGAATTCCAATAACGTTACAAATATGGCCTGACTTTTGTCCTTTCATAATATTGGCAGCAGCTTGAGAAGTATAGAAACTGCCTTTCAAATTCAGGTCAAGCATAACATCCAGGTCAGCAGGTTCAATTTTGTTCCATTGCTTGAGAATACCTGCTCCTGCTGCATTGACCAAAACATCTATTTTGCCAAAATGGTTAGTAGCTTTTTCCATTAGGGTTTCTACTTCCTGTGGGTTAGTGATGTCTGTCGGTACACTAATAATTTCGGTAGTAGATAGTTGGGTTGCTAAAGCATCTAATCTATTATTATCTCTGGAGGCCAAGACTAGACTTGCGCCTGAGCTTGCCAATTTCTGTGCTACTACTGAACCGATACCTCCAGTGGCACCGACTATTACTACAACTTTGTCCTTCATTTACTTTTTCTTTACTTTTCTTTACATTCTCTTTTATCATATAGCACTAAGGGTTTAAGGTAAATTATCGGAGATGTCCACTGATGATCATGTAAAAATTAACTATCCTAAGGTTATAGGTTGTCGGAGCCTAGCTGTCGCTACATCGCTATTCATGAGGTAGTTGGAGTAAGTATTTGACTATTAGATGTATAATAGTAAAGGCATTAATGGCAGAGGTATTAGTTGATTAACAGTGGAAGATTCAAGATTTATCAATAATACAACTCGAGGAACTGCTACTAGGGGTTTCGGTGACAGAATTGGTAAAAAGGTCTGGGAGGTAACTAATAAATATTACTCCTTATCTTCTCCTCAATTAGACATTTGGCTTGACCAAATCCTGCACCCGGATGTGCCACTGTACAATATCGGTGGTTATGTGGGGATAGATGGGCCAATCGATCCTACCCTTTTTGAACAGGGGCTCAATCAAGTCATTGAGGAAAATGAGGCACTCCGCATCATTATTCATGGGAAGGAAGAATTGCCCAGGCAAACTTTTGCCGAAAATGTCCGCATCAATCTGGACTTCCAGGATTTTTCTACCCAGGAAAATGCTCGCGAAGCGACGATTGAATGGATGAAACAAGAGTTTGTCAAGCCTTTCCAACTTAATAATGAACTGTTGTTTGATTTTGCCTTATGCAAAGCAGCCGATAATTGTTATTACTGGTTGAACAAGTACCACCATATTATAGTTGATGGATGGGCGATTTCTCTGATTATCCAACGGCTTGCCGCTGCGTATAACGCATTAGTTACTGGAACAAAGTGTGAAGCACAATATTATAGTTACCAAAATTTTATTCAAAAAGATCGGGCTTACCTTGAGTCAGAAAAATTTATCAAAGATCGACAATACTGGCAAGAAAAATATCGCGACATTCCCGATCAGCTGTTAGTCTCTCGCCATGCTGCCCAATTTGGTGAACTCCCAAGTAAACGTTCCACTCTATGTCTAAAACGATCTTTTTATAATCAACTTATTGAGTTTGCAGAAGAACATAATGTATCCCTTTTTCATGTCATCTTAGGCGCACTCTATTGTTATTTTGTCCGGACAGATCATCGGGAGGATTTTACCATTGGATCACACTTACTCAATCGAAACACGGTAGCTTTTAAGAAGACGGTAGGCATGTTTATGTCTGATAGTCCCGCTTGGTTTCGCTTTGGGAAAGACTTAAGCGTTGTCGAATTGATAGAAAAGATTAGGAAGGAATTGCAAAAGGATTATCGACATCAACGTTTTCCTTGCAGTGAAATTAGCCTGCAAGTTGGAGAGCACGAGAACGAAAATTTGCTGTTTGATTTTACCATATCTTATGCCAAGTTTGACTTCGATGTTCATTTTAACGATAATCCCAGTCGCAGCGTGTATTTACATAACGGTTTTGACCCTTGCTTGGAGGGGCTTTTTATTAGCATCGAAGAGTTTCATCAGCAGAATGATGTCAATATCTATTTTGATTATAATCTTCGCTTTTTTGACACTGATGAAATTGAACTGTTCAAGGCGCGTTTGGAATTTTTGTTAGGAGAAATAGTACAACAGCCTTCCGTGCCAGTTCGGGAATTCCAAATCATCCCCGATGCTGAAGTTTAAACCGGGTTCGCGGATATATAAAACTGCACCCACATCTTTCTTAAGATAAAGCTTGGGCATTATAAACAAATTATGTATAAGCTTTGAATAGACTTTTTCCAGAGAAAAAATGTATTAAAAAGTACATTTATTTTGAAAAGTCAAGTAGTTTTACTTAGCTACTATGCTCCTTTCTCCCTTCTCCCCTGCTCCCTGCTCCCTGCTCCCCTGCTCCCCACAAGGGTTTCAAGACTTATGGGTAATGGATAGCTGGGAGCAGTAGGGGTGGGTCTCCTACTCAAGAAAGTGTAGAAAAGTTTTTGATAAATGGGAATTATACCATTTCTCATGCATGAATGCTATATATGATTGGGTGGGGAAGTGTGGGAAGTGTGGGAAGTGTGGGGAGGGTGGGAAGGGTGGGAAGTGTGGGGAGGCGCTCGAAAGTAGGCGTTGCTGAGTGGTAATGATTTTTGGATTAAGTATCAACGCTAAAAATCTGTTTTTCAATTTTACCTCTAGCTACTTACCATTACATTTCAGCAACGCTCGAAAGTAGGAAGAATAATTGTACCTGTATCTTTATTGTACTTGTCTGCTTTTCGTCCTAACTTTTTGCTCTTAAAGGCTGAAAAATTTGCACTTTTTTCGCTCAAAAAAGGCGCTCAACCTTTATATATAAGTGCTTTTAAATTAGATTTGCCAGCCCTACGCAGGCGAATCCCACACTTTGCTGACGCACAACCGAACATTCTACCATTCCCCCTGTTTTGACTTTTGACTTTTGACTTTTGACTTTCGCAAAAAGGAGCAAGATGCTCCTACTACCATTTCCCGGTTTTAACTTTTATAGCGCTACTTGAAAAGGGAATAGGGAAAAGGGAATAGGGAAAAGGGAATAGTACAACTGTCAAAGGGTTTTCCTAGGTCATGCTGCGCAAACAGGATTTAGAAATGTCCTAATCTTTGCTTTGACTGCTATAACTTTTGACTTTTGAATTTTGAATTTTAACTTTTAACTTCCGCAAAAAGGAGCAAGATGCTCCTACTACCATTCCCCTGTTTTAACTTTTGAATTTTGAATTTTGAATTTTGAATTTTAAATTATGCTCCTACTACCATTCCCCTGTCTTAACTTTTGAATTTTGAATTTTGAATTTTGAATTCTAGAAAGCGGTTAATTTAAACTAACAAACCAACGACCTTCTTTAGATTGATACAACTTCAGCGAACTACATAACTCCAAAAACTTAGGAAACTTTTTACTTGGTTGAAACCGCTTAATAGCCTTTGTAATTGGTTGACCATATAACCGATGAAACTCACTGCCAAGATTAGAAATAGAAATATAACTTTCCGAAGATTCAGCAGTTAAATTGCTCACAATTTTGACTAATACTTTTTCCATAACTTCCTGGGAAATAATCTCAGAAACATCTTTAATCTCAATATCTTTTTCAACCTGATTTGGGGGAGGATTTAATTTTTTTTTTGTGGTTTAAACAGATTAAAAATACTGACATAAGTTTGAGATTTTTCCGATGGTTTATGAACTGCAAAATAAACTGGATAATTGATAAATATATGCCTTGAGTGTTGACTAGGAAAGTGAGTGGCAACCACATCTTTAAGATTCAACTTATAGGTTTCTTTATACAAAGCAGAAATTCTCGAAAATTTAATCCATTGCTGTCCGATTTTTGCTGTTTCTGCTCGAATTAACTCCTGTAACTGAATAATAAATTGATTAATAGTAGGAATATCTGGAACCGACAAAGCATATATTTTTGATTCCCCAGTTTGACTATTTAAAACAGTAATTTGATTTTTATACTTCCGCACCTGATACACAGTTAACCCATGAGATTGTAGAGTAGTACCAAGATGAGTTAATCCTCGGTCAGAAGAACAAACCAAAACTTCCTTAGCCTTAGGATAATTGAGGAAAATAGAAGCACCTACCGTTGCCATTTTTAAATCTGCACTATCTTTTCCAGGAGGAACATGAATTAATTGATAACCACGTTGATGAAATTCTTCATCTTTTTTCCCCATACTGCGCCAATTAGCAAAAGCCACCTTAATTTGAATCGGATAATTGCAGATATCTACAAGAATTTTTTCTGTTTCAGGATCGAGTGGTAAATTTTCTACATCTAACAGTAAAATCGCAATTCCTGGCTCTACTAATTTCGTTCCATTTGTGGATAAATCGGAAACCTGATAATTAGTAATTTTATCTGATGAAACTAGACTTATTTCTGGATAAATATGTTTGTCTATCTCAGCAATTAAAACATTATATCGAGCAGAATTAATAAACTCTGGAGTTAGAATAATTTGGAGATAATTTTTGACTTTCAGCTTCAAAGAATCCTGGTTTTTAACATTAGAAAGACCTTTGCTCAACTTATTAGTCAAAGTAGATTGATACTTGGGATAATGCCAAGGAATGCTCCTGTACTTTGGAGTTATCCATTCTGGATGTTGCTGTTGAATGGAAACAATGGTTTGGTAAAGATAGTGGCTGATAGCGTCAATAGTAGCAGAATTATTCGTCACTAGCAAACCAGAATTATCTGACATGGCCTATAAGTGATTAATGCTTACTCAATTTTGGATGATTCACAATTGCCTTGGATCAAGCATTTTGAGAACTATATACCGCTACGGGTCAGGTAAAAGGCAAAAGTTGACTGTAACAAAGTTTCAGCTTTTACCAATGTCAAACACCTTAAACCTTAATGCGTAGTGCTATATATAAATCATACACAAAAAGGTGAAATTGGACCATTGTTCACTTTACTACCCTGGTAGGAACGAGGAAGGGCAACACAAACCAAGAACTGCAAACTTTGTAGGGAGGTTCCATGAAACCTCCCTACTATTGTCTAAAAAAATGATCGATGGTATAATACCATTTTCAAAAATTATTGTTACATTCACGACCAAGGGAACACTTAACTGGGAAATAAAAACATAATAAATCAAGAATAAAAAAGGTTTAATTTTTAGAATTTATGGGATTTATCAATTTTTTATTGTAGGCATAAATCACATGCTTAAGATGTAACAACCTATGCATGAATTTGATATAATATCAAGCGTGATAAATGTTTGCTACAAATAACCAGACTATTTTTTAGGAACCAGGTAGGGGAGTCTTCGGATTAGCGACCTACACTCAGAAATCATAATAAATGGGTTTAGTACAATTTTTTAGGTCGGAAATTATCTTTTTCTCTTGGTGCGCGTTCCTTCTCTTGGTCGATTGGATATGGCTAGGTTTCCTCAGCATCCCATCCTAGGTCATGCTCCGCTTTCCGACCGCTTGCGGCGTGAGACGGCGCGGGGTCAGACCGCTTTGTCAAAGAGACATCTGTTCTACAGTCTTTTAATCATACTTATTATTCGTAACATTCTTTTTTCACGCTTGGTATAATATCTTTCATTAATGGATAATGAATAATTACCTCTCCCTTTTAGGGAGAGGATTGACCAATTAATTCCCAAAAAATTTATTTCTCTTGGTCGATTGGATATGGCTAGGTTTCCTCAGCATCCCATCCTAACGGACTGCTCCGCTTTCCGACCGCTCTCTTGGTCGATTGGAGGCAAGCGAGGAGACCTCGCCATCCCATCCTAACGGACTGCTCCGCAAACGACCGCTTTTTTCCCCTATCCAAGGGGAGGCTTTTAACCTAAACTGTTTAATTATTTAATTATTAATTATTAATTATTGAATCAAGTCCTAATTAATTAGATAAAACATTCATTCCTTGACCTGCTAACCATCCAGTTGTCCATGCACTTTGAAAATTAAAACCACCTGTAACTCCATCAATATCCAAAATTTCTCCGGCAAAATACAACCCCTGACAACAACGACTTTCCATAGTTTTAAAATTAACTTCTTTCAAACTTACCCCACCACAAGTAACAAACTCTTCCTTAAAAACCCCTTTTCCTCGAATTTCATATTTACCTTGAGTCAATTCCAAAATTAACTTATTAATAACTTTATTTGATAACTCCGCCCAACGTTTTTGAGAATCAATATCCGCAGCAATAACTAAACGTTCCCATAAACGACGGGGTAGAGAAAACGGACAACTATTAACGATCACCTTCTTCTCCAAACTTTTAAACTCTAACAACCTAGTTCGTATATCCTCTGGATTAATATTCGATAACCAATTAATTAATAAATCAGATTGATAATTATTTTCATAGAGAAATCTAGCACCCCAGGCAGATAACTTTAAAATTGCTGGCCCACTTAAACCCCAATGAGTCACCAGTACAGGGCCAATTTGTTTTAACTTAGCCTTCGGAAGTTGCAAACAGACATTCTCAACCGAAATACCTGCCAAATCTTTGAAACGGGGGTCAGAAATATTGAAAGTAAACAGAGAAGGAACAGGAGGAACAACTTTATGGCCTAATCCTTTTGCCAAACGATGGCCAATAGGACTACTGCCAGTTGCCAGGAGCAAGCGATCGCACTCTAGAAATTCTCCCGATCTTAACTCCAGTAGAAATAAATTTCCCCCTCCCTCTGTTGTCTTGCATTTGACTGAAACTACTGCTGCACCTGTACGAATATTTACTCCTTTAGACAAAGCAACCTTAGTTAAACATTCAACTATTGTGGCAGAATCATCAGTAGTGGGAAACATACGTCCATCTGGTTCAGTTTTTAACTGCACCCCTCTAGCAGCGAACCATTCCACAGTATCGCGAGCTTGAAATCTCGTGAATGCACCCCGAAGTGCTTTGCTACCTCTGGGGTAGTTTTGGATAAATATTGCTGGGTCAAAACAAGCGTGGGTGACATTACAACGTCCACCACCAGATATGCGTACTTTTGCCAGAGGTTGTCGCCCTGCTTCTAAAATGGTGACATGGGTATGGGGAGAGCTACAGGCGATGTCAGCTGCTGCCAACGCTCCAAAAAAACCTGCTGCTCCTCCACCAACAACTACAATTTTCAGAGGTGGGACAGACATTTTATATGTATTAGACATCTGGTGAAAAAGATATAGACTTTTTGCATATAGTAGGGAATAGGGAACAGGGAATAGGGAACAGGCAAGATATTTTCAGGAAAAAGGTGCGAAAAATGATTTTTTGACGAACTTTTACAACTCTAGCTGATGCTAAATAAAAGGCAAGTTTATTTTCTGGAGATATCTATAGCAATCCCCTGTATATTTGTGTATAAAAATATTACCGCTTTTAGGGTAGAGGGTAGAGGGAAGAGGGAACAGGTGAGAGTTTCAGTTTTTTTTATCTACTTTTTGATTACCCGCAACCTATGCGCGGATTGCTATATTAGTTACTCTTCAACTGGTTCAAACTCATCTTTGCCTACTCCACAAACCGGACAAACCCAATCATCTGGGATGTCTTCAAAGGCAGTTCCTGGATCTATACCACTGTCTGGGTCTCCTTCTTCTGGGTCATATATATATCCACAGACAATACAGACATACTTTTTCATCTTACGATTTGTTCCTCTCCAAGTAGTTCATCTGGATTTTACAAGGTTGTCGGCTAGAAGTTCTACTATCAAGTTGCAAAGTTTTGTTAAATTATCAATGGTTGGCTGTTGTACGAAAGGCAAAAGTAAGAATAATAGGACTACGCATTTAGGGCGCGGACATTGGTCAATGGTCAATCCCGTTGGCGGAGCATTTGGGGGTCGAAAAGTCACTCAGAGATTACTTTTAATACCATTTCTGAATAGTAATGCTATATTTAATTGCCACTTCCCCACTCCCCATCACAAGGATATATAGCAAACTTTTTGAGATTTGGTATAACTTTTGGGTGTTGCTGAAGCGCGGGATGAATCTTTGCACAAAAGGTAAATTCCATCTTTTACTTCCTCTTTCTCTAAAGCTATAATTCCAGGACGCAAAAGACCCAACGCACCCCACACAGACGACACTAATTCCAGAACGAAATATGCAACGCCAACTTTTGACTTGCGCGTAGCGCTATACAGCGCTTTTCAGTTGAGTAGACCACTAAACTCATTGTTAGGAGTCACGAGTCAGGAGTCAGGAGTCAGGAGTTAGGAGTTAGGAGTTAAGAATTAGGAGTCAGTATTACTGTGGTTTATTCATATGAAAACCGCTATAAAACCTGCCCCTACTGGTTTGTCAATTTTCAAATGATGGGTTCAAACTAAATTGATAAGACAAGGGGGGAAAGTAGACAAGGAGGAAAATTTAATAGATTACCCATTACAACGCTTTTCAGATTAATGAACCACATCGTCACAACCAAAACCCAGTAGGGGCGAATGGTCATTCGCCCCTACTGTGGTCTACCGTGCAGGAAAACCGCTGTAAATCAATCTTGACATACCACTGCTATTGCAAAATTTTAGGTGTGTCACGCCAATAATATGTATTTTTACAGATATTGATATATGAATTGAATTTGAATTTGCGGCAATTACTGATTGTTAACTGAAATTAGCTTTAACTATAATTTAGTTATAGGATTTAGGCAGAGAAACCTGGTTGTTAGGAAAAATCGTTGGTTTAAAAATAAGCATCTACAAAAAACCGGATTTCACGATTCTGCTTGTGTAGCTCCTATTATATCAAATCCGGTAGTATTGGTATGATTCACGCCCTGCAATGGTTTGCGGTCAAACTCAAACTCTACTTGGAGTTTTTGCTCATACTGATGGAAGAACCTTATTCTTCAAAATAAGCAGATTTGATATTAATTATAATTTCAATTAATTTTTTAGAGGAACTAATAAATGGAAGATAACGGACTCACTCCTAATGGAAATAATTTACTCGCCAGCGATAATCCCGAGGCGATCGCTCTATCCCCTGGAGAACTAGCTAATTTTCCCGATGGGTTAGCAGCTCTTGGTGGCAGCGATACAGTTACAGGGTCTTTAGACTCAGAAGTAATTATGGGAAACCGGGGCGAAGATAGTCTCAACGGTGGAGATGGTGCTGACACTTTATTTGGAGGCAAAGACAATGACACAGTAGAAGGTGGTGATGGTAATGACTTAGTTCGTGGCGATCGCGAAGATGATGTTGTTAGAGGAGGAAATGGTGCTGACACTTTATTTGGAGGCAAAAATAATGACCAGCTTTTTGGGGATGCGGGTAATGATGCTTTGTTTGGCGACCGAGATAATGACACTCTCAGTGGGGGTTTGGGGGAAGACACTCTCACTGGAGGAGAGGGTAGCGATGTCTTTATCTTAGAAAGTGGTGCAGGTATTGATGAAATAGCTGACTTTGAAAATGGCATCGATCTAATTCAACTTCCCGAAGGTTTAAGTTTTGACGACATCAGTTTACAAAATAGTAGTGCCACTCAGCAAAATACTCTGATTATTGATAGTCTGACTGGAGAAGCGATCGCTCAAGTAAATAATGTATCTGTAGGTAGTCTCAGCAGTGCCAATTTCTTATTTGAGGGTAATTCTAATATCGAAGCAAGTAATCAAGATTTTATAGATAGAGTTGTGGCACTTACCAACCAAGAGCGTACTCAGTTGGGTTTAGATCCCCTGACAGCAGACCCACTGTTAAATCAGGCAGCACAAACTCACACCGAGAATATGGCAGAGCTAGACTTTTTCGACCATACCGGGTTAGATGGTTCCTCAGCAGGCGATCGTATTGAAGCTACAGGATATGACTTTTCAGCTTGGGCAGAAAATATTGCTGCCGGACAACAGACACCGGAAGCAGTAGTAGCAGCGTGGATGGGTAGCGACGGACATCGTGCCAACATTCTGAATCCAGATTTGGAAGAAATTGGTGTTGGTTACTATTTCTTGGAGGATGATACTGGTAGCGTTAACGCTAATCATTATTGGACGCAGGTTTTTGGTACCCCTTTTGAAAGTTAGGAGGTAGGGACGTTGCATGCAACGTCCGAGAGCGAGAAGTAAACATAAGAATAATTAATACACTACTGGCTAACAATTATCAAAAAAGTGATTTAGCCTGTGTTATATCATGTCTGGATAATTAGTGATAAAAAAATTGTTGTTTGTAGTTGGGCTTTAGCCCGATATATAGATAGGTCGGGCTAAAGCCCAACTACAAGCTTTAATTATACCTATTCAACCGGACATAATATTATATCATGTCCGGTAGCATCGGTATTGTATAGCAAAGGTAGGGAACAGGGAACACAGAAGAGGGAACACAGAAGAGGGACGAGAGGGAGGAAGGTTTAAGAGCAAGAAAAAACTTAAATTTCCTGTTGATATTTACGCTAACTTTTACACAAACGATATAAACGGAGATGATATCAGGAGTTAGGAGTCAGGAGTCAGAATGAATTGCTTCAATACCATTTTTTAGGTCGAAAATTATCTTTTTTATCAAAGGAACATCTCCTGTAAAGTCTTTTAATCACACTTATTATTAGTATTTTTTTTAATTAGACATCTCCAGAAAAGAGGGAACAGAGAACAGGGAACAGGGGGGAGTAATTGATAATTTATAGATAAGAATTGATTTTATTTTTCATTTTTGGAGAGGTCTATTGGCATTATATCAAATCTGGTATAGCAATTCCCATACGAATATGGGAATTGCTATAGCTGTTGAAGCGAGAATATTCTTTCGGTACGGAATGCTGTACAAACAAATTTATCCTTGTTCCCTACTCCCTATTCCCTATCCCCATAAATTCTATATGATATAATTTAGAATCAAAAATTTTGATATATACTAATGGCATTAGCACCTTTACTTCCGATTTTACATCCAATATTAAGATTTACTTTTCCCAATTGTTTATGGCAAGGAAACACACAAAACCCAGAAATTACTCTTACCTTCGATGATGGACCTCACCCAGAATATACACCTCAATTATTAGAAGTTCTAGATAAGTATCAGATTAAAGCAAACTTTTTTTTGTTAGGTATATGTGTAGACCGTTATCCAGAAATAACTAAAGCAATATATGAAAAAGGTCATTGGATTGGTTTACATGGGTATGAACATATATCATTTCCTAAACTTACTCCTATTCAACTGAAATCTAGTTTAGAAAAAACGCAATTTTCTATTAATAAAGCTTGTGGATTAGCAAAAAAATCAATTTGTGATGTGCGTCCTCCTTATGGCATAGCTATACCTCAAACTATCAAATTATTGGAGGAATGGAAATATAGAACTGTTATGTGGACTGTAGTACCTGTAGATTGGGTTAGACCAGGAATTTCAGTAGTTGTTAATCGAGTAGTTCAGCAAACCTCTAATGGTTCAATTATTGTCTTGCATGATGGATATTCTGGGGGTCAGGATGTCGCAAAAACAGTTGCAGAAATAATTCCGATTTTACTAGAAAAAAACTATAATTTTATTACTATAGATAAAATGTGGCAAACAAAATAGGGAACAATTAATAATTAATAATTAATAATTGATAATTGATAATTGATAATTGAAGGGCTAAAATAAGAATTCATCTGTAGTCAAGGGTTTCCTGTCTCAGAGATTACTTTTAATATCAAATCCGCTGGCAATGGAAGTGTTATAAGAAACCGGGTTTGTGGGAGTTAATGTTAGTATTGTAAGGCATTTGAGACAAACCCGGTTTCTCTGCTTTTTTATACCGATACTACCGGATTTGATATAACTTTTGAGTTTTGAGTTTTAGCTTTTTCTCTGTTCCCTATTCCGTCTTCTCTAAAAATATACTATTCTTCAGAAGAATTAGTATTATTTACTCAAAGCATAATAAAGGGGTTAAAATAAGAAATTATTCATCTGTAGTCAAAGGTTTTCCTTTCTCAGAGATTACTTTTAACTTTTGACTTTTGATTTTTAACTTTATTAAAATGGAGACTTGATTTTTTGGTCAGAGATTACTTTTGACTTTTGACTTTTGACTTTTGAATTGATTTGGTGGAGGAATATTGATGATTAAAATTTATAAGTGGCATCCTATACTTGCTTTAGTCGTAGTATTAAGTACCATAATTACTCTGGAATTATTTGACCGCAAAAAAATCAGATCTGCATTTGCGGAAACAACCTTACAAGATATTGAAAATCATTTTGCTCAAGCTTGTATTAATAGTTTATTAGACAAAAAAATAATATTTGGCGACGACAAAAATCTAACTTTTCGCCCCAATGCACCTGTAACTAGAGCCGAATTTGCTGCAATGATTACTAAGGCTTTTCCAGATACAAAAGTTGTGCGGGATTCGATGAAATTTGTAGATATTCCTCAAGACTATTGGGCTGATGATGCTATTCAAAAATCTTATGAAATGGGTTTTCTATCCCCATATATTGGTAAAGCTTTTAATCCCACTCTCAAGATTAAACGCTGGCAAGTTTTGACTGCTTTAAGTGGAGGATTAAATTATCAAGCAAGTGGATCTGTAGAACAGAATTTGAGCAAAATTTTTGAGGATGCAGAAGCAATTCCTGAAGATGCTAAAAAGGCTATTGCAGCAGCAATAGAAAAAGGTATTGTTGTTAATTATCCAAATGTTAGGCTGCTTAATCCTAATCAAGATGCTACTCGCTCAGATGTAGCTACCTTTATCTGTCAAGCTATTGCTAATAATCAAAAAAATAATGATGAAGTAGTTGCTAAAGTTCCCTCAGAATACATTGCAAATTTTTCTAAAGATACTCCTTCGACAACCACAGCAACTGTACCAAAAAAGACTACAGAAACAACAAAAGCTACAGAAAATATTAATTCAGAAAATTCTCAACCAACTTCTACAGAAAATACAAATCCACAAAGCACTACAGAAGTAACAAAAACCAGAGAAAATCCTAACTCAGAAAATCTAGAACCAACTTCTACAGAAAATACAAATTCACAAACAACTACAGAAGTAACAAAAACCAGAGAAAATCCTAACTCAGAAAATCTAGAACCAACTTCTACAGAAAATACAAATCCACCTGGAATAGTAGAAAAGTTTGGTAATGGTAATTTACAGGCAGAAATTATTTACGAACAAGCAAATAATACAGATTTAGTTAGTGACCTACGTCTGAAAATTATCAGGAGTGGAGAAATGATTTTAAATGAACCAGTGCCAGTCAAATCTTTGGCAGGTGAATCTGACAGTACAATGACAGCATTAGCAGGTAGATTTGTCAAAGTACAGTTACTAGATTTAGATGGCAACGGAGAATCCGAAGTATTAGTAGATTTATTCACAATAAATAATAGTAATGTTCCATTGGCTGGCGGTACTTATTCCTTGATTTATCGTTATAAAACTACAGAAAATAAATATACTATGCTGCGGCATTACTGGGGAAATGTTAATTATCGACTCACCGATTTAGATAACGATAATATTCCAGAATTTCAAAGTATTGATAGTAGATTTGCTAATGTATTTTCTAATATAAATGATTCAGTATTTCCCATCCGCATCTGGCAGTATCGTCAAGGAGAAATATTAGATGTAACTAAGAAATATCCAGCCCAAATAAATACCAATGCCTCAGAAATTTGGCTAGAATTTTACAGGCGTTCAAATCAAAACCAAAATGTCAAAGGAGTTTTGGCTGCTTATCTAGCAAATAAATATATGTTAGGTGAAAAAGAAGATGGCTGGAAATTAATAGAAAAGGTATATAAAGGTAGCGATCGCGCAGAATATTTTGCCAGTTTGCGTCAATTTTTGACAGACAAAGGTTATGATACAAACCAAGAAATTACAACCAATGTAATTGTGCCAGAAAATTCGACTACAGAAAGTCAAGAAACAGTTTCTTTTGCTACTAATGAAACTTCATCCCAAGCAACAACAGAAAATACAGAAACGCAAATAACAAGACCACCCCAAACTTCATCCCAAGCAACAACAGAAAATACAGAAACGCAAATAACCAGACCACCCCAAACTTCATCCCAACCAACAACCGAAAATACAGAAAATACAGAAACACAAATAACAAGACCACCACAAACTTCATCCC
>NZ_JBNHEP010000198.1:14729-21514 GCF_050015995.1 Dapis brunnea BLCC-M229
CAAACTTCATCCCAACCAACAACAGAAAATACAGAAAATACAGAAACACAAATAACAAGACCACCACAAACTTCATCCCAAACACCAACACCAACAATAGCAGCAAATTCTCAAACATTATCGCCCGAAACTGCTATTCCCGGAAACTCAGAATCAGAAACACAGCCAGATATTACTAACGATTTTATCCTTGCACCTAGATTAGTTCGTTCCCTATCTAATCAGCAACCAGATTCTTCTTTACCTGTAGCGATCGCTTTTAATGGCAAAATATTAGCTAGTAGCAGGGGGAAAAATATTCAACTATGGAACTTAGAAAGTAGCAAACTACTAGATACTTTATCAAGTCATACCGCCAATGTACTCTCACTAGCAATTAGTCCAGATGGCAAAACCTTAGCAAGTGGAAGTGAGGATGGCACAGTAAAATTGTGGGATATTCCTACAGGAGAAATACTAACCAGTTTTTTGCATTCTGACGTAGTGACTGCTGTGGGTTTCACTGCTGATAGCAGAGCAGTGGTAGGATGCAGTGCAGCTCGCGGAATTAAATTGTGGGATGTTGATACCGGGCGACTACTACAAAGGATGAATGGTACGCAACCCATTGCTTTTGGTGCTGAGGGTCTGCGGATGGCAACCAGTGGAGGACCTAGATATATTCGACTCTGGAATGTCGCCCAGGGGCAACTTTTGAAAAATCTGTCTATACCCAGTAAAAATAATAATCAAAGGATAGAGGCGATCGCTTTCAGTCAGGATGGGCAAACTATTGCTCATGCAATACGGGGAGAAAATAATATTTTAGTCTGGGATGTGGAAACCTGGGAAGTGCGTCATACTCTAGAAAAACATTCTCAAGCAATTAAGGCGATCGCTATTAGTCCAGATGGCAAAATTCTCGCTAGCAGTAGTGAGGATGGTAAGATTAATCTGTGGGATATTAGCAGTGGAAAATTGTTGAGGAGTATCAAAGGTTATGGTGCAATTGTTTTTAGTCCTGATAGTCAGCAGCTTGTAAGCGTGGCAGAGGATAATATAATTCAGCTTTGGCAAATTTACGGATCGGCGATCGAGCAGTGAGTTAATGAAGTCAGAAGTCAGAAGTCAGAAGTCAGAAGTTTTTTTGTAACGGGGATGCGTGAGTAACCCTCCAAAAACATTTCGCCTTAAAAAGTGGGGTTGCGGGACTCAATTATTTTGATTAGGACTTACGCAGTACAAGGTATTTTCGTCATTGCGACCGACAGGGAAGCAATCTCAAATCCTAGTTTTTCCTACCTCATGCGTAAGTCCTGTTGATAATGTGAACGTCTAGTTTATGCAAAGGAATAGGGTGCGAATACTGGCGGATCTACAATTATCTATTCTAAAATAGATTAGTACATTTATATAACCCACATTCCGCACGTCAAGTTGTAACATTAAAAGTAGTATAAAAAACGGTAGCTTGGTAAGTATTTATACTATATAGCTCCCATTCATTGACGTTTCTGACTCGTCAAATTCTCAGGAAAATATTAAGCATAAATACTCAATTACTTACTTCTATTGACCACTATAATTGTCTCCTGTCTCCTGTCTCCTGTCTCCTGTCTCCTATTTTTTATACTACATTTTGTCGTGCGTAATGTAGGATATAAAATATTATGACTGTAAATGTCAAAGCCTTCTATCGAGCAACAGACCCTGGTGTTCCTCTGTTTATAGACAATGCAGAAATTGACACAAAATACTATATTGACTTTTCCCCAGTGCGTGGGGGAGAAGTTATCAAAAAATTGAAAAAAACTATTATCTGGTCTACAGACAGACCTACTTGCCAACTATTTACGGGACATATTGGTTGTGGCAAGTCTACGGAACTCTGGCGACTCAAGCAACAGTTAGAAACAGAAGGATTTCATGTTGTCTACGTCGAGTCTGACAAAAATCTAGAAATGGGAGATGTAGATATCAGCGATATTCTTCTAACTATTGCCCAACAGGTGAGTGAAAGTTTGCAAAAGTGGGAAAAGCTTAACTTAAACGAACCTACAAAACTCAAAGGTATAGTTGAGGGAGCTGCCAAATTATTGCAGACAGAAATAGAAATATCTCCTCAAGTTGAACTTTCTTTCGGAATTGCCAAAATAACTGCCCAAGCAAAAGCTAGTCCTGAAGTTCGCAGTAAACTCAGAAACTTTCTGGAATCACGCACGGGTAATATTATTGAAACCATTAACCAAGAATTGGTCGAACCTGCAAACAAAAAGCTGCAGCAGTATGGCAAACAAGGATTAGTTGTCATTGTTGATAACCTGGATAAAGTCAATAGTGTAGCTAAAGAGTGGGGGAGACCTCAACCAGAATATCTCTTTGTTGACCGGGGCGAACAACTGATGGGTCTCAACTGCCACCTAATTTATACTATTCCTCTGGCATTGAGATTTTCCAATGACTATGAAACATTAACCCAACGGTTTAAGAAAGAACTCCATGTATTGCCAATGGTAGCGACCCATTTACGGGATGGTAGTGACTCTACTCAAGGAATGGAATTAGTTAGACAGTTAGTGCTGGCAAGAGCCTTTCCAGAATTAGACCCCCAGGAACGCTTGGTAAAAGTTACAGAAATATTTGATAGTCAGGAAACCCTAGACTATTTATGTCGTATTAGTGGAGGTCATGTCAGGAATGTATTGCGAATAGTTAATGAGGCGATTATAGAAGAAGGAGAGTTTCCCATCTCCCATGCTACTGTTGCTAACGTAATTAAAACTTTTCGTAATCAGCGACTTTTAGCTATAGATGACAAAGAGTGGGAATTATTACGCCGAGTTGTACAAACACAAAAAGTAACGGGAGATGACGGATACCAAACTTTAATCCGGAGTATGTTTGTTTATGAGTATCAAGACGATAAAGGTTCTTGGTTTGATATTAATCCTTTGTTAAAAGATGCGCCAGAATTGCAGAGTGGGCAATAGTAGGGGCGGGTTTCCCCGTTAAATTAATGAGCTTTCACCTAAAGTTAGATAAACCCGCCCCCAATTGATGTAACCCACAATTTTAGATGTTTCAGTCCAGTAGGT
This sequence comes from Dapis brunnea BLCC-M229, assembly GCF_050015995.1. Taxonomy (NCBI): domain Bacteria; kingdom Bacillati; phylum Cyanobacteriota; class Cyanophyceae; order Oscillatoriales; family Microcoleaceae; genus Dapis; species Dapis brunnea. The sequence continues at coordinate 17,804 of NZ_JBNHEP010000198.1, forward strand.
TGGGTTGAGTCATCGAAACCCAACATTCTTAGGACTTATGCAGCACAACCTATTTTCGTCATTGCGACCGACAGGGAAGCAATCTCTAGGTTTGAGAGATTGCTTCATTCCACTCCGTTCCATTCGCAATGACATTACAAGTAAGCGTAGGTTGGGTTGAGGAAACGAAACCCAACATTCTTAGAATTATCCAGTAAAACCTACTTTCGTCATTGCGACCGACAGGAAAGCAATCTTAAATCCTATCTATATCAAAATTTTATGTCTACCAACTTAGAAGTTAACAATCAAAAATTATTACAGAAATTACTTCGAGGCATGGAAATGTCTCAAGGCAAATTTCGGTTATTTTTAGCCTGCTGCAATAATCTTAGTCAGCGTCAACGGCTAATTCAACAACTCCAGTCATCTTTTTCTGGAAATTTAGCACAGTTGCAGTTAGATGAGTCGGTCAGAGAACTTTATGCCACTATCCGCAAAAAGTTAGGAGATAAACAACCAGATGCTTTTATGGTTTGGGGTTTGGAGTCAGTGGCAGATATTGATAAATTGCTTGTATCAACGGGGTTAGTGCGGGAGGAGTTTAGAAAAAATTGTCGCTTTCCTATCATTTTATGGATAGATGCAGAGGTTTCCCGGAAGTTTATTCGCTTAATTCCTGATTTTGAAACTTGGACAAGTCTCACTGTATTTGAAACTCCGACTCAAGAATTAATTGATTTTATTCAACAGACGAGTGAGAGTGTTTATCAGAAAGTTTTAGAAAGTGGAGCCGGAATATTTTTAGATTATGCTGACTTGGGTTTAGCAGAATCTACTTATCAAGAATTGTTAGACGCACGGCAGGAATTGGCAAATAGAGGAATCAGTTTAGAGCCAGAATTAGAGGCGGGTTTAGAATTTGTTTTAGGTAGGGCAGCAAATAATTATGAGGAAACAGCACTAAACCATTATCAACGGAGTCTCGAACTTTGGCAAGAACTTAACAACCCTTTGCGAGTGGCTCACACTTATTATTATTTGGGTTTGTGGTGGCGTTTTTATGCGGTTAAACATAGAGCAGAAAAAGATATGGCTTGTGAGAAAGCTTGCTCTTATTTTCAACAGTTAATAGAAGGGTTTGAGGCAATTAACCGTCCAGACTTAGTTGCTAAGTTTATCAATGCTTGGGGAGAGGTTTTGCAGACTTTGGAACGTTGGGATGAGTTGAAGACTGTTGCGAATAGAGCAATAGAGGTTTTAGCTCGTCCCGAACCCCGCAGAAGACCTAACCCCCCAACCCCCTTCCCTGCTAGGGAAGGGGGAGTTTCAGATCATCTTCTCCCCTCTCCTCGTAGGAGAGGGGCTGGGGGAGAGGTCATCAAAGAATTGCCGAGCGATCGCTCCTCATCATTCCCTGCCAGGGAAGGGGGAGCTTCAGATATTCTTCTCCCCTCTCCTGGTAGGAGAGGGGCTGGGGGAGAGGTCATCAAAGAATTGCCGAGCGATCGCTCCTCATCATTCCCTGCCAGGGAAGGGGGAGCTTCAGATATTCTTCTCCCCTCTCCTGGTAGGAGAGGGGCTGGGGGAGAGGTCATCAAAGAATTGCCGAGCGATCGCCAAACCTCATTTCGACTAGCTTGTGCCTACGATTTTTTAGCCGAATTTGAACTAGCCAAAAGTAACTATAAACAAGCCAAAAAACTCGCTCAAAAAGCTCTTAAAATCTTCAATAAAACCCTAGCTGCTGCATCTCCTCCGACATCAGAACAAGACAAAATAACTTTAGATTGGGAACAGTATTCTCGTCTGGGTAGATATTTATTTTCTTTAGCTAAAGCTGAAAAAGGTTTAGGTAAAATCAAATCAGCAATAGACAATTTTGAACAAGCTAAAGATACAACAGAACCTAAATATAACCCTAGATTTTACATTGAAATTATCAGAGAATTACGAGAAATATATAACCAACAACAAGAATATCTCAAAGCTTTTGAATTAAAGCAAGAACGACAAAAAACAGAACAACAATTTGGGTTTGTAGCTTTTATTGGCGCTAATCGTTTGGGAGGTACAAAAGAAAATATAAATCCTGCTTTACCTCAGTCGAAACAAAGAATTAAGCAACAAAAAATTACTCAAGAAATTGCTGCATCTGGACGACAGTTTGATGTAGAAAACTTGCTAGAAAGAATTAGTCGCCTTGACTATAAACTCATAGTTATTCATGGGCAATCAGGAGTTGGTAAAAGTTCGATTTTACAGGCTGGATTAATTCCTGTTTTAGAGCAAAAATCAATTGATAGTCGTGATGTGGTGGTAGTTTTGCAGCGAGTTTATGTTCATTGGATTTCTGGATTGGGAAAACGTTTAGCTGAACAATTGCCAAAAACTCAAGATTTAGCTGTTAATTTAGAGAGTCTAAGCTCGACTGAGGGAATTTTTGCTCAGTTGGAAAATAATCATAAATCAAATCTACTGACGGTTATTATTTTTGACCAATTTGAGGAGTTTTTCTTTGAAAATAGCGAACCAAGGGATAAACTAGAATTTGCTCAGTTTCTCCAAAAATGTTTAAATATTGATTCTGTGAAAATTGTTTTATCTCTGCGGTCAGATTATATTCATTATTTATTAGAGTTTAATCGCTTGGGAAATTTGGAGGCAATTAATAATGATATTTTAAAGAAAGATATTCTCTATTACTTAGGAAATTTTTCTCAGTCACAGGCAAAATTAGTTATTCAGGGATTAACGGCAAATTCTCAGTTTAAAATAGATGCAAATCTGACTGAAAAGTTGGTGGAAGATTTAGCTGAGGAGTTGGGAGATATTCGTCCGATAGAATTGCAAGTTGTAGGGGCACAACTTCAGACTGATAATATTACTACTCTGGAAAAATATCAAGATTTAGGAGATAACTCTAAAGCAACACTGGTGGATAAATATTTAGCAGAAGTGGTGCAAGACTGTGGGGAAGAAAATGAAGAATTAGCTTGGTTAGTGTTGTTATTATTGACTGATGAAAATAATACTCGACCTCTGAAAACTCAGGCAGAATTAGAGAAAGAAAGTAAGTTGAATGTAGCAGATTTAGAGTTAGTCCTAAAGATTTTTGTGGGTTCAGGATTAGTGTTTTTGTTGCCGGAAAAACCAGCAGACCGTTATCAGTTGGTACATGATTATTTGGTTGGGTTTATTCGGCAAAGGAAAGGAAATGAAATACTAGAGCAACTGGAACAAGCAGAGGAAAAACAACGACAAGCAGAAGCAAAACAACGGCAGTTACAGAAATGGTTGGTTAGAGTTTCGGTTGCTGCTTCCTTGGTGATGGCAGTATTGGCAGGAGGAATGACAATATTTGCCTTGAGGGAACAAAGGGAAAATAAAAAGGCAAGAAAGCAAGCTATTATTGCTCAAACAAGTGAGGCGAGAGTTTTGTCCATATCAAGTAAGCAATTAGATCACCTGATGACTGCGATGGCAGCTAGACAAAAACAAATTGATGGTGAATTTGATCCCAGAGGTGATACTAGAAAACTCATAAATATTCTCCGAACAGCAATTTACAAACCTAATGAGAAGTTTAGAGAGCATAACCGTTTGGAAAGCCATGAGAATAGGGTCTATGGTGTAGCATTTAGTCGGGATGGAGAGACTATAGCAACTGCAAGTGCTGACAAAACAGTGAAGTTGTGGAACCGTCAGGGGAAGGAGCTGCAGACTCTGGAG
>NZ_JBNHEP010000199.1:0-9477 GCF_050015995.1 Dapis brunnea BLCC-M229
GTCTCCTCGCCATATCCAATCGACCAAGAGAGCGGTCGTTTGCGGAGCAGTCCGTAGGATGGGATGGCGAGGTCTCCTCGCCATATCCAATCTCCCCTTGAGAAAAGAAATAATATTTCCTTATATTCAATTCCCGTGCGGTTTTAACCAGAGGTAATTATCAATTATCCATTAATGAAAGCACTTTTGAGGATGCTAAGGTACAGTCATAAGACTACTTTTTTTATTTTATATTCCCTGTTTCCCGTTCCCAGTTAAGTGTTCCCTAGGACAATAAAACTTTGTACCTCACACGCCTCCGAAACTGCTGTAAATAGGACTGGTACAGAAACTGGGTTGATCAATGAAATTTCGCATTAGCGCGAAAAACAATAATCAGAGCAATAAACCCGGTTTATTGTTTTGATGCCTAAGTTCTGTTAAACTTATAAACTTGATACTAAAAACCCAGAGAAAAGAAGAATGCAAATCAGAGAATATTTAGAACCAATAGCTGAGATATTCCGCAATTTTGGTACTCCCGAACCAATTGTACATTGGGGACACCCACTAATGATGGCGATAGTTGTATTTGCCATGGGTAGTTTTGTTGGTTTTACCGGATGGCGTAGACGAGTAGTCACTGATGAAGCAATAGCGATAGAAAGTGGTTCTAATCATCGGAAAATCGCACCATTTATGTTTCTATTTATGGCATTAGGTTACACAGGTGGAGTATTATCTCTTGTAATGCAGGAACAAGAAATATTTGAAAGTCCCCATTTTTGGACGGGTTCAGTAGTATTGGCACTACTAGCAACTAATGGTTTTATTTCCCTAACAAAATTTGGTGGAAATCAAGCAGAATTGCGCACTACTCACGCTTACCTAGGTAGTATCGCACTTTGTATAATGTTTGTTCATGCAGTGTTAGGTTTAAGACTAGGTTTAGCTATCTAAATTATTTATCGTTCATGGTAGTTAAACGTTAATGTTTTTAACATAATAATCAGGTTCGTAGTTGGGCTTTAGCCCAAATATTTAAGGGGGCTAAAACCCAACTACAAACAAAGGTCTAACTTCCTTCTTCCTTACTAAAAAATGAATCAAGCTTTAGCGCTCGTCATCTGCCTAGCTTACATAATGGGGCTAATATCTACTATTGTACCTTGGGGTATATATGCTGTACTAACTATAGGATTAGTATTAGCAATTATCGTACAACAAAGATACCGACAAAATTTACGCAGGTCAGCTAAAGTAATCACAACTTCTCAGCAGAAAATAACTTCTGAAGACTTACTCAGAAGTGGTGAATTTCCAGATTCTCTCTCCAAAAGAACTAGAAAATCACTCCTAAATTCAAATTGGTTGTGGATAACTGCTGGAGCGATCGCTTTTTTTGCCAGTATTTATTTTCAATTTCGAGTACCCCAACCTACAGCAAGCGATATTAGTAAAATCATCCCAGTTGATGGTGAGTCTAAACAACAAGTAGTTACGGTTCGTGGAAGAGTTATTTCCTCACCCCGCAAGACTCGCTCTGAAAAAGCACAACTTTGGCTAAAAGTAGCTCAAGTAAGTGAAATAGTTGGTACTGATGGTTCGGCAAATGTACACCAAGATGTTACAGGAAAACTTTACGTTACAGTACCCCTTCTGCAAGCAACAGGTATTGATCCTGGTGAATTAGTGGCAATAACTGGTTCTTTATATAAACCATCACCAGCGACTAATCCTGGAGGCTTTGATTTTCGTGCTTATTTAGCTAGACAAGGTTCTTTTGCTGGGGTTGCAGGTTATAAACTTACTACTACTAACCAAGAAAGTAGTAATGCTTGGGGATTATATAAGGTTCGACAGCGGATTATTCGCGCTCAGGTAAGTTCCTTGGGAGTGCCAGAGGGTCCTCTGGTAAGTGCAATGGTTTTAGGACGTAGAGCTGTAGATTTGTCTTATCAGCTACGAGACCAGTTTGTGCAGGTGGGTTTAGCTCATGTATTGGCAGCATCAGGTTTTCATGTTTCGTTAATTTTAGGCGTGGTGCTGACTTTGACGAAAAATTTGCCTTCAGGAGCAAGATTTGGTTTTGGTATCTTTACTTTAATTATCTATGTGGGTTTGACTGGTGGTTCGCCTTCGGTATTGCGAGCAGCTTTTATGGGTTTAGCAGCTTTGCTGGCAATTGTTTCCCAACGCCAGGTTAAACCATTAGCTTCTCTAGTTTTGGCTGCTACTTTGCTGTTATTAATCAATCCTCTGTGGATTTGGGATTTAGGATTTCAGTTGAGTTTCTTGGCAACTCTAGGATTATTGGTAACAGTGCCACCTTTAATGAAACGGTTGGATTGGTTGCCCTCTGGTATTGCTTCTTTAGTTGCTATTCCCATTGCTGCTTCTGTTTGGACGTTACCTCTATTGCTATCAGTGTTTTATGTGGTTTCGCCTTATACTATTTTTGTGAATATTATTACTGCACCTCTGGTTGCTGTAATTACTTTGGGTGGATTTATTAGTGCAATGCTGGCTTTAATTTCCCCTTATGTAAGTAGCTTGAGTGCTGGAATTTTGTATTTTCCAGTTAGGATTTTGATTGAAATTGTGCAGTTTTTTAGCAAGTTGCCAGGAAATCAAGTGGCAGTAGGGGCAATATCGGTTTATCAGTTGGTTGTGCTATATGGGTTGATTTTTGCTACATGGTTTTTGAGAAGTAGACCCCCAGAAGTATATAAGGGCAAAAAGAAAAAGTTGCCTCTGAAGTTTTGGCAATGGGGTGTAATTTTGGCGATCGCTATTATTGTTATTCCTCTCTGGTATACTTGGACTTCTGTGGTTCAAGCTACGATTCTTGATTCATCTTCAGAACCAGTGCTTGTGATTCAAGACCGAGGTAAAGTAATCCTGGTCAATGTTGGAGATGAAAATACCGCCAGGTTTACTGTATTACCATTCTTACGGCAGCAAGGTATTAATAAAATTGATTGGTCTATTGCTGTTCATTCTCAAAAAGGTCTGAGTCGGGGTTGGTCTAATATTTTTGATAGCTTGAGAGTTAAAACTTTTTATGATGTAGAAGCTGATGATGAAAAGAATTATAAAACTAATAATCAACCCGTGTTTGATGCTCTGCAAAAGAGTCAGGCTAATTACTACACTGTGGTAAATAATCAAAATATTGAGTTGGGTTCTACACAGATGAAATTAATTAATTCTGAGACCCCAGTTGTAGAATTTATGATTCGTGGCCAAAGTTGGTTATTATTAGGAGATACTAAACTGTCCGAACAGAGTAAGTTATTAGCAGCAAGAAGTTTTCAGCAGACTCAGGTACTTTGGTGGCCGGGAAATAAGCTGAATCCAGAGTTATTGAATATTATTCGGCCAGAAGTAGCGATCGCTTCGGCAAATTCTGTCCATCCACAGATGATAGAATTTTTTCAAGAAAATAATATTCCTCTATTTTGGACAGGTCGTGATGGTGGGATTAGATGGACTCCTGTTACGGGCTTTCAAACTACTTTAGAATCAGATCAGGTTGATAGTTCTTTTCTTTGATATAGAATTCGGGTAATTAGTTACCGTATTGCGCTCGGAGTCAGGAGTCAGGAGAAAGAAAGGATTTGAATAGCATGAATTTTTAAATTAGTTTTCAATAGAAAATTTGTCTAAAGATGAAGTAATTTTACGATTACTGTATAATATTATATCCGGTTAAATAGTTATAATTAAAGTTCGTAGTAGGGCTTCAGCCCTAATGAAGCCCTACTACAAACAAAAACTTTTTTATCACTGATTATCCGGACATGATATAACCGGATTTTATATGATATAATAAATGATATTTTGCTCATCTTAATGGTCAAAACTCCAAAATCACTTTTGACTTTTTAATTTTGACTTTTGACTTGTCTGGGAGAGGTGGCAGAGTGGTCGAATGCGGCAAACTCGAAATTTGTTGAAGGGAGACCTTCCGTGGGTTCGAATCCCACCCTCTCCGTTGAAAATTATGTATGGCAGGGAATAGGGAATAGGGAACAGGGAACAGTTGGAAAAACATTTCCTAGTCTAAGATCGATCATCTTTTCTGATTTTTCTGTTCCTGTACCGAATGTGAAAAAAAAATTCACATTGACTATGTGTGAAATTTATTTTGAGAGTGAGTCAAGATTCAATCTGCAATTAAATGTCATTTTTCGTCACTGCAAATAAACATTAGTTAGGATTATTTGTAGTGAAACAAGGTTGAGATACAAATTATTCGCTAGTACATCAAGAAAGTCTAGGAACAGACTGAGGTATAGCACTACGCAAATAGGTTAGGACATTTCTAAATCCTGAAACCTTTTGATAGTCAACTGTTCCCTGTTCCCTATTCCCTATTCCCTAGCGCTATAATAGTAAGTTTGGTGGTCACCTATTTCGGCGTTGCATAACCTAGGTATGAATTATAAATATGTATCTCAAACACTAATTATTCCCTAATTATTTATTAGGACTACTTCCTACTCCCTAGTTTCAAAATCATACCCGTGCTTCAGCAACGCCCTTATTTCAATTAGATTTGACTTCATGGTCGCAAAGGCAATACAGCAGAAGAAAGGTCAGAGTTAGCGTTTTGGCTATTGCCAAGATGAAATGCGCAGCAAGCGTGTAGCTATATCGCTCCTTGGAGTTGGAACGACTTGCTTATAACAATTCACTTTAAAGATGTCACAAATAGTTTCAAACTTTAAATGTAAAATAATTTCCTGAAATTACTGAGCGCGTCAAAGTTTTGAGCTGATAAAATCTTACTTTTAACTTTTGTACTGGCGTTTCATGTCGCGCAGCGAAATGGCCATTCGCCCCTACTTCCCCTCCTGGCTCCCCTCCTGGGAGGGGCGGGGGTGGGTTGGGTTAGGGGTGGGTTGACTTTTGACTTCTGTGAAACGGTATTACTTCTCCCAGACTTTGCGCTCTGCATTACCAATATTTACATCCGAATTAATACTTACACCGAGGATTACACTAAATGACCCTAAGTATTTTTCCAGGTCATAAAATTCCCGATAGAGTTCGCTCTATTCCTTTAAAAAAACTTAAAACAGAAACAGAATTAGACCAGAATAATTTGTTGAAAAGTATATCTCTTGGCGAACACACCGCCTTTTGGCAGTTATGGTTATTATATCAAGACTATCTTTACGGTCGCTGCATAACTTGGATGGGAGGCGATCGCACGAATGCGGAAGAAGCATTAAGTCTTGCCAGAATGAAGGCGTGGGAAAAACTACCACACCACGCCGAAAAAATTACTAATCCCAAAGCGTGGCTAACTCGAATGACTCATAACCTCTGCGTGGATCTGCATCGAAAACGTCACAGAGGTGCAATGGGTGTTGAAAGTATTGAAGAAATGGCAGTAGGAGAAGACCAGACATTAGCTTCTAGTGAGTATTCTCCTGAATCAGCTATTCTCCGTGGCGAGTTACAAATGTACATCCGCCGTCAAATAGAGATTCTGCCACCCCGACTGCGAGAGCCTTTTATTCTGCATTTTTACCAAGATATGTCTTACCCAGACATTGCCAAAAAACTTGGTCTCTCTGTGGATAACGTTTACAAACGCATCCAACAGGGGCGAGAAATTCTGCAAAAGCAATTGAAGCCGTATCTATCAGGAATGGATGATTCTCCCCTCTTGTTAAAAGAGGTTGGAGAGGATGAGATTTTGGATGAATTTCAATCAGAAAAATCAGTAATTCCATCTCCTCTTTCCATGACAACCGAGTGCAATTTTGAGCAAATCAATTATCAGGTAACAGCAATATGTCTAGAAACACTAGCCGTTCTGCTGAACTTACCCAAACTTATCTAAACCGAGGTTTGAGCTTTGGAGACAAGCTTCCTACTTCACTCAAGACCACTGCCTCATGGGCTGTAACGTATCTTCTCCACAGGCTTAAAATCGGCGGGAACGTCACCTAATCATTTAACTATAACATAACCTTTGCCATTTACCACTAAAAAATTTGAAAATGAAAAAAAGTAAGGAAAGAGTATCTTTAGGTAAGATTTCAGCTTCTGTTTTTACCCCCTGTTTAGTAAAATTATCCCAATCTTCAAAGGTCGAGTTAAATGTACAACTGGTATTAGAGAAAAAACCCACCCGACAACAGCAGAAATTGAAAACCTTAACTAAATATGTGCAGCAGTATCCTTCTGGATGGAAGAAACGGTTGGAATTAGCCGATCTGCTATATGAAAGTGGAAACTGGGAGCTAGCTGTTGAGGAATATCACCAAGTTATTGAGCGGCAACCTCAATTAATTCAAGTGGGGTTGAAACTGGGGAAGCTTTTACAGTTGATGGGAAGGGTGAGTGAGGCAATTAAGATTTATGACAAAGCCTTGCCATTATCTAGTAATGTTGCTACTGGTCATCATATCCAGGGTTTGATAGAAGTCTGTCGCCGTCACCCTGACAAAGCAGTAAAAATGTTTGAGAAAGCCACATCTTCTGAGCCAGAAAATCCATCTCACTGGTTGGCGTTGGGGCGAGTTCAGATGGAACTGAATAATGCTCAGGCTGCATTGAGAGCTTTTGAGCAAATCTTGTCAATTCAGCCAGATGATATTGTTGCCTTGATTCACAGTTATGATGCACTCCTAGCAGTGGGTCATTTTGAGGAGGCGGAGTTGAAGTTAAGTCGAGCAGAAGAGTTAGTTCCTGATGATTACTTAGTTTTAAAACGACGCTTGGCGTATCGTTGCCGGATGAAATTAGTATTGGGTGAGGAGGGGAAGCAGACTAAAAAGATGGTTAATGCTGTATTGAAACTGGCTCCCCACTCTGCTGATGCTCACCAGTTAAAGGCTGAGTATTATCGGTTGCGAGGAGAGTCAGCAAAAAGTGTAGCTATATTGAAGAAGTTTACTGAGGAGTACCCAAATAATCCTAATGGGTGGTGTTATTATACCCGGTGTTTGTCTGACATAGGTAAAAATCAGGCAGTTGCTTAAGCTCTTTAGAAAGGCGATCGTCTATGTATCAATTATTATCAGTGCGATCTCCGCTGTTGTAGTTAATGAAATGTAACGCACCATCCATCATTAGATGGTGCGTTATATCAAATCCGTTTGATTGGACATAAAAAAATTCTCCAATCGTCATAACTGCTAAATCTTTGTGATTATCTCTCCTCCTGAGTCCTGACTCAGGAGTCAGGAGGGAAGAAACAAGAAAGAAGAAGGAACAAGAGGAGAAGAAGGAGAAAGTTTTTTGATCGCTAATTATCCAGACATGATATTACTGATAGCAAAAGAGGTACGCTACACTTTGTTAACGCACCCGACAAGATAGGTGATTAGCCCAAAGTGCTAGCGCTTCGCGATTTACCTAAGGTCACGGGAAGCGAACGCTTATCTTCATACGATCCTGCCTTAATTGGCAGGATGTAGCGAGGCATTTTGGGTTGAGTTGGGGGTAATTTAGTGACCAGTCACCAGTCATCAGCGATTGGATGATTGTAACGGGCGGTGAGGAGGGGCTCAGTTAACCGCCCTGTGCTATATCCTTACTAATTCTGGATCTTTAGCAAAACATATTACCGATGGCACGATAGGTTTCTTTCCCGACAATCCCATCAACAATCAAGTAGTTAGGATTAGATTTTTCGAGGGAGTTGTAGTAGCTTTGGAAATCCCTTACTGCCCCTTCTGTTTGGGAGCCAAACTGTCCGTCGAAAAGCAAATTGTAGCCCATGTAGCAAATTAAGAACTGCTGGAGAAAGCGGACAGCTTCACCTGCTTTTCCCTTTTTCAAAACTGGTAAGTGGGTGACGTAAGGAGCATTAGCATGAGCCTGAGTAGTTACTTGAGGACTATTAGCTGGTACAGAACCAGTATCTGATGCAGAACCATTAGCTGGCAAAGAGTTAGACTTGATAGTGTTAGTTCTCATGATGGATTTCTTTTGCTTAATTAATTATTTGACGTTTAGTAGGAAAACCTTTTCAGGTTTCGACATTCGACAACTTTTTTATTTGATGTCTTTTGTCTCTACACCCTTAAGACGATCTCAAAACCCAATTTCTGAATTTTTCGAGTTAGCACCAATTTTTTTCTCTCGACTCACCCCATTCAACCCAATTCAAAGCCAAAAACCCTTTTGCACTAAATTTTGTGGCCGTTTTAGTACCTTTATTGATATAGCGATCGCCCAATGAGGAGAAGAAGCCATTAAAAAAGCGATGGCCTTTCTTTGATAATATAGGACTTACGCAAAGAAACCCGGTTTCTAGGAGAAATCGTTGATTTTAACAATAGCTCTTGTAGTGGACTGTTTCATCTAAAATCATGCAATAGGAAATTGGCCAGAGATTGCTATCCTGACGGACTGCTCCGCAAACACTATCGTTTGCTATCGCAAAGCTGCGCTTTTCATGTCGGCGACAGCCGAAACGCAATGACAACTCTAATGCACTATTTAAGATGAAACAGTCCATTAGGGTGCGTTAATGAAATGTAACCCACCATCTAATGTCCGTTGTAACTGGACTAACACATCTTAAATGGTGCGTTACGACAGATTGTTAATACAAACCCGCAGCGAGTGATTTGAGCCGTAAATACGCACCCTACACCTTTTGCTACGGATTCTGTAGTTTTGAATTTTTTTAATCGTTTAATTGATGTAAATGCTATAATAGTATTTTACACAGGAGCATCGGGAGTATTTTACACAAAGATAACCTAGGACAAACTATGAATATTGACACAGAAATTTTGCAAACGATTGAAAAAATGCCAGAATCTCTCAAACAAGAACTTCTACATTATGCTAAGTATCTGGTGAAAAACTACTCGAAAGATGTTTCACTAGAGCAGCATCCTGTCAAAAAACGTCGTTCAGGCATCTTAAAAGGCACGTTTGTTCTACCATTGTCTGATGATTTTGATGAGCCGTTGGCAGATTTTAAGGAATACATGGAATGAGTGATTTTTTGTTAGATACTCATACCTTTATCTGGTTATCTGAAAATGATTCTAATTTGCCTAATAACATAAGAGATATGATTGATGTAGCAGATAGGGTTTATCTCAGTATTGTTAGTCTGTGGGAAATTGCTATTAAGTTGAATATTGGTAAGTTATCACTGCAACGAAGCTATGAAAATATTGGGATTGAACTTGAATTCTCAGATATTCTCTTACTACCTATTTCATTTATTGATACCGTGCAAACTTGTTATCTACCTCTACATCATCGCGATCCATTTGACAGAATGTTAATCGCTCAAGCAATGAATAGATCCCTTGTTTTGATTAGTCGGGATACTAAATTTGATGCTTATCCAATTCAGAGATTATGGGAATGAATTGACAACCTATGGATAATGAATCTTATTATAATGACTCTTATTACTGATAATTAAAGAGGTGCGTTACGCTTCTCTAACGCACCCTACTGCCGTGTCAAGCTTAAAATGGTGTATTATAGTTCAAAAATACTGGGGCT
>NZ_JBNHEP010000200.1:0-44371 GCF_050015995.1 Dapis brunnea BLCC-M229
TCAGAATTGACTTATATATTTGAATAAATATTTGCTACATATTCTTGTTCCATATTTTTGATTTATTATGATTTATGAATAAAGAATATGTAACATGATTTTATCAATCTAGTATGACAGACTAAATTTTCCTGGTAGTGGTAAACAAGTAATGATAAGTAGTAGAGGATAGCTGAAAAACAGCTCTCGGATCATAACTTCAGCAATAAGAAATAGAGAATACTGGAGTCACTGAATAATTCTGATATTTGTACTATTTCCTGAATAACTGTAACTGCCAAGCAAAAATAGCAAAATTCCGTAATTTCTCGGTAATTTATTAGTAGGTATTGCTGAAGGATATCTAGAATTTTAAACGCTATATTCCCTACCAACAGTAGAGTACAGCTAATTTGAGCTAGTCACTTTATAGGCAATTTGTCTTCAAAAAATTATCTATAAAAGTTCAGTATTTTCTGGGTAGATATTTGATTAGTTTTAGCTGATAATAAGATGAGAAAGTTAAAAAGCAATGAAAAAAACTAATTTTATTCATTGTTACTAATTGTTATAAAACAATAATTTTATTTGTTAAGAACAAGCTGATTTTACGTCTTATTAAGGAGTTTGCTGTGAATTTATCTAAGGTCAATCAAAAACTTTTAAAACTGGGAGCATTTACACTTAGTACATTTGTATTATTAACTTCTTCAGCTAAAGTTTTAGCATCTACTCCTGGAGAAACTAATAACAAATCTATGTTACTTACTCAAGCATCTCGTCAGGAGTGGCGTATTTGTGAGCAAAAAGGAGAAAATTGGTCTGAGGTAAAATACTTTGAATCTAAAAATTATTTTGCCAATATTTGTCGTAATAGTAATGGTCAATTAACTTTAGTAGCTGGCGCGAAATCGAATCCTAATCAACTTTTAGAATTACCTGTCACTGGTGAACAAGGATATTTAGCTATTGATGGAAGTAAAACTTTTATGATTGATAATACTCATTTTAGTATGGCTATAAACGGAATGGTAGTCAGGAAAGAACAAGTAACTTACAGAGGACAGTAGATTTACTAATACTGTTTTTAGAAAAATTTTTACAATTAGCACTTGATTTGATGGCTTTATTTGTAATTTATTAAGACTTAATTTGATAGTTAGATGCTATTGTGCATCAAAAAATTTATTGTTGAATTAAACAAACTGTTTCTGTATCTAAAAAAATTAGCAAATTATCTGGGTGCAACTTATATCATATTTGTCATTGACCAAAAAAATACTAAAAATTACAGCGCTTTTCAATATTGATAAACCATATCGTCACAACCAAAACCCTGTAGAGGCGTTTTGCTCCCTAACATGTTTGCGCAGCATTCCATAGGAAAAAGCGGACCTTTGCGTCAGCAAATGGCCATTCACCCCTACTGTGGTCTTCCGATCCGAAATGAAAACCGCTGTAATAATAAAGAAGATATTGGATAAAATATTAAACATCTGCTTCATAAAACTGATACAAAGCGTCACGTAGCGTGACAAATTGATGTTTACTTCCTGCTTCTTGTGAGGCCGTCGGCGGTTACTCATCCACAGGCATTGACGGTTAAGCCAACCGCATATCTAAAACTCTATACCTAAATTTAAGTCTTTGTCAATAGACATTATTATTCATTTGGTTCTCTTGCCTCTGACTCCTCTGAGTGAGGGTAACGAGCGGGATTTTTGGAGAGGTCTAATAGATAAACACCCCAGAAATGTTTAAGCAGCGATTAGTCCAGAATATACAAATTTCACCCTCGTTACTAATGCGTGAAGATAACTACCGTATTATATCGCTAAATTGCGTAAATTGTTAACTAAGTCAAAACTCCTAGACTTCCACAAATTGCCTGACTTCTCCTGTCAAACTAAACGGACGTACTTCAGTAATTTTCACCTTTACTAACTTGCCTTTCAACTGATTAATATCTCCCTCAAAAAATGTTAGACGGTTGCCACGAGTACGACCCATAACTTGAGTAGCATTTTTAGGGTTTGTGTCTTCAACCAAAATTTCTTCAATACGACCCATATAACGTTGTGATCGCTCTGCTGCTTTAACCCCCACCAAATGATTTAACCGTTGCAGTCTATCTGCTTTAGCTTCCTCACTCACTTGATTTTCCCATAAAGCTGCTGGAGTTCCCGGTCTAGGAGAATAAGCAGCAGTATTCAACTGATCGAACCCAATATCCTCCACCAACTTCAGGGTATTCTCAAATTGTGCCTCAGTTTCTCCAGGAAAACCTACTATTGCGTCAGCACTAATAGAAGCATCTGGCATCAGTTCGCGAATTTTATCAATAATTCGGCGATATTTATCATGGGTGTAACCTCTTGCCATCGCCTTCAATAATTCATTATCTCCAGACTGAAACGGAATATGAAAATGTTCGCAAACCTTGGGCAACTCAGCACAAGCTTTAATTAAACGTTCTGTGAAATAGCGGGGGTGACTGGTGGCAAAGCGAATACGTTCTACACCTGGTACATCATGCACATAGTAAAGTAAATCTGTGAATGTATGTTTCTTGCGCCCTTCTGCTGTCACTCCTGGTAAGTCGCGTCCATAAGCATCAATATTTTGCCCTAACAATGTTATTTCTGGATAACCTTGTCGCCCCAACTCTTCCATTTCAGCACGAATAGCTTCGGGATAACGAGACTGTTCTCTACCTCTGACACTAGGGACAACACAATAGGTGCAATGTTCGTTACAACCATAAATTATATTTACCCAAGCAGTAATTTTACTATCCCGTCTGGGTTTAGTAATATCTTCCACAATGTGAATGGGTTCAGTAGCGACTACTTGGTTACCATTGAATACCTGTTCTAGTAAGTCTTGTAAACGGTTAGCGTGTTGAGGTCCCATAACTAAGTCTAGTTCTGGTACCCGTCGCAGTAGTGCTTCTCCTTCTTGTTGAGCAACACATCCAGCAACAATAAGAGTGAGGTCTGGTTGTTTGTGTTTACGTTTTGCTTGTCTACCCAGATAGGAGTAGACTTTTTGTTCGGCATTGTCGCGAATAGTGCAGGTGTTGTATAGAATGATATTGGCTTCGTTCGGGTCTTCTGAAGAGATGAGGCCCATATTATCTAGGATACCTGCCATGCGTTCGGAGTCAGCTTTGTTCATTTGACAGCCGAAAGTGGTAATGTGATAGCGACGGGGAGTTGTATTCATAATAAACTATTGGAATAAAATGATAGTATACAAGGGTTTAATATTATATCATAATTTGTCTCATTTTTTTGTTTTGGCGATCGCATTAAGCTTTTCCAATAGATAGAGAGATTTCCATTCTACTGAACTTACCCTTTTTTTCAGATACTCTTTAGATAGAAAGAAACTATTTTGACATCCTCCCGACGCTGTTCTACGAGACAGCGCGCGATTTCCTAGCATCACTGGTAGGGGCTTTGTGTTTAATACTACTACTGTCCATCTAATTTGCTTAGTGCAAGTCAAATTAAGGAAATATTTATATAGCAATCCTATTTTATTCCTGTCAAAAATCTTACTGCTTTTTAGGGAACAGGGAACACTTAACTCTTAACTGGTAAGAGTTTCAGTTTTTTTATTTACTTTTTGATTACCCGCAACCTATGCGCGGATTGCTATAGTCAAGAATAATCAGTTTTGCTTATTTTTATTTTTGTTATGAAAAAATGCAGATTAAATGTATACTAACTTAGTATTTTCACAGGATAGTTATTAATAGATAAATCCTAAATAATTAGCCCGCTATGAAAATTAATTTACCGATTTTTTGCTGTATTGGCTGGTAATTTTTTCTAGGAAAAAACGACTATTTTCTTGTAACCATTAGCCATACTTACTACAAAATATCAGAGTATAATTGCTTATACTACTTAATTATTAGAGTCTTGAGTTTTCCCAAGTCTGTAATTTTTTTTTGATCCCCTATAGCTTACTCAATCTGTAATCCTCTTATCAGAAGTTAATTTTTCGTTGCATATCTATGACTTTTTGTCAATGAGCAATTATGCACTTGATTTATTTCCAACTATTACTACGATAAAATTAATAAATGTAACAAAAGGATTAAAAAAAGTTATTAATAAATAAATAATCTTTTAAGTATAAAAGTTCTAATTATTGATATTATCTAAAATAGTCTGTGAAATATACAGAAGAGTAAAGAGATTCTTAGGAAATAAGATATGAGTTACGCTAAAACACAAACTCAGTCTAAGTCTGGGTATCAGGCTGGAGTAAAAGACTATAAACTGACTTATTACACCCCTGATTACATACCAAAAGATACAGATGTTCTAGCAGCCTTCCGTATGACTCCTCAGCCTGGAGTTCCTCCAGAAGAAGCTGGTGCTGCGGTAGCTGCTGAATCTTCTACTGGTACTTGGACAACAGTATGGACTGACTTGCTGACCGACCTCGATCGCTACAAAGGTCGTTGTTATGATATTGAATCTGTTCCCGGTGAAGATAATCAATATATTTGCTATGTAGCTTATCCTCTAGATTTGTTTGAGGAAGGTTCTGTAACTAATATGTTAACCTCCATTGTAGGTAACGTATTTGGTTTTAAAGCACTGCGCGCGCTACGTCTGGAAGATATGCGGATACCAGTTGCTTACCTAAAGACTTTCCAAGGTCCTCCTCACGGTATCACTGTTGAGCGTGACAAATTAAACAAATATGGTCGTCCTTTATTAGGTTGTACTATTAAGCCTAAGTTAGGTCTATCTGCTAAGAACTACGGTAGAGCAGTTTATGAGTGCTTGCGTGGAGGCTTAGACTTTACCAAGGATGACGAAAATATTAACTCTCAACCTTTCATGCGTTGGCGCGATCGCTTCCTGTTCGTTCAAGAAGCTATTGAAAAGGCCCAAGCTGAAACTGGTGAAATTAAAGGCCACTACCTCAATGTAACTGCCCCCACAGTTGAACAAATGATGGAGCGTGCTGAGTTTGCCAAGGAAATTGGCACTCCAATCATCATGCACGACTACCTAACAGGTGGTTTTACTGCCAACACAACTTTGGCAAGATGGTGTCGTAGCAATGGTCTTCTGTTGCACATCCACCGGGCAATGCACGCTGTTATTGACCGTCAGAAAGCTCACGGTATTCACTTCCGCGTTTTGGCTAAGTGCTTGAGAATGTCTGGTGGTGACCACCTCCACTCTGGTACTGTGGTTGGTAAGCTCGAAGGTGAAAAAGGTATTACAATGGGTTTTGTGGACCTAATGCGTGAAGACCACATCGAGCAAGACCGCGATCGTGGTATCTACTTTACTCAAGATTGGGCATCTATGCCTGGTGTAATGCCAGTCGCTTCTGGTGGTATTCACGTTTGGCACATGCCAGCTTTGGTTGAAATCTTTGGTGATGATTCTTGTTTACAATTCGGTGGTGGTACTTTAGGCCACCCTTGGGGTAATGCTCCTGGTGCAACAGCTAACCGTGTAGCTCTAGAAGCTTGTATCCAAGCTCGTAACGAAGGTCGTAACCTCTTCAAGGAAGGTGGCGATGTGATTCGTGAAGCTGCTAAGTGGTCTCCTGACTTGGCCGTTGCTTGCGAACTATGGAAAGAAATCAAGTTCGAATTCGAGGCAATGGATACCCTCTAAGTCTATCTTTAGATATGTGGGATTTTAGATTTTAGATGGCAAGAGATGAATAGATATGTCAAACTTGACTGCTAAGGATTTAATCAATCCTTAATCTAAAATCTAAAGTCTAACCATAGATTCAGGCTAGGGTCAAAAATGGATATAAAAAAAGTTGCTAAAGATACTGCAAAGGTACTGACGAGTTACCTAACCTATCAAGCTGTGCGGACTGTAACAAATCAGTTACGAGAGACGAACCCTCCCTTAGCGATTTGGTTAAGTGGTTTTTCCTCAACAGGCAAAATTCAAGATGGAGAAGCTTACCTACAAGAGCTACTTCAGGAAAATAAAGAATTAGCGTTTAGAGTGATGACCGTTCGAGAGCATTTAGCAGAGGAAGTAGCTGAGTATTTACCAGAGATGCTTCGCAGTGGTATTCAGAAAGATAATATGGAACATCGCCGTCGGTATCTAGAAAAGATAACGCAACTGGAAATAGCAGACCCTAGTCTAGATCCTGAGAAACAAACTGATTAGCCACGAAAATTTCCAATACATTTTTCCCCATGGGTAAATCCGGGGGTTATTGTCCAAAGTCTTTTTGGTTAAAGCTTTGGATAACTTGTACATTGATTAAACAGTAAAAAAAAGATGAGAACATTACCAAAAGAGCGTCGTTATGAAACCCTTTCCTATTTGCCTCCTCTGACTGAGCTCCAAACTCGTAAACAACTTGGGTATATTCTGGAGCAAGGTTTCATTGCTGGTGTAGAATTTAGCGAGTCTTCTGCACCAGAAATGCACTACTGGACTTTGTGGAAGTTACCTCTGTTTCATGCCAAAACAGTTGAAGAAGTTTTAGTAGAAATT
Source organism: Dapis brunnea BLCC-M229 (assembly GCF_050015995.1). Lineage (NCBI taxonomy): Bacteria > Bacillati > Cyanobacteriota > Cyanophyceae > Oscillatoriales > Microcoleaceae > Dapis > Dapis brunnea. The sequence goes on from NZ_JBNHEP010000200.1 coordinate 6,489, forward strand.
GATGCTTGCCGTACCGAAAATCCTGATTGCTTTATTCGCGTGATGGGTTTTGATAATGTGAAGCAATGTCAGGTATTGAGCTTCATCGTACACAAGCCTAGTCAGAGAAGATACTAATAAGACTTACGCACTCCAACCAAGAAACCGGGTTTATGACCCTAATTTAGGGTTTGATATTACAAATTTTAGTTCATAAACCCAGTCTTTGTAAGTCCTGACTAATTTACAATATAGAAAACACTGGGATAGACAATGGTCTATCCCAGTGTTTTTTTGTATTTATTCCTGAGCAAGACCAAATTATCAGTAAGACCTACATGACGAGGGTAGAAGGAGAAAATACTCGTTTACGACACTACTTAGCTCGACTGCACCGCAAAACATTGTGCTATTCCTTGCTCTGTAGAGATGCTGAAGCATTCCATCAGACTTTTAATTCATTATCTCAAGTTTGGAGATGTACCCGTTGCTGCCTGATTCATCTTTGAATTTACCAACGCCTATTTTTTAGTGCGTAAGTCCTGATTATAATTTTGCAGCAGAAAGGATATGTCAACCAAAAACGCTAGCTATTGGATTCAAAAGCTTGGACTTGAAAAACATCCAGAAGGAGGTTGAAGTATTTCAAACTGTAGCTTGGTTTTGCGCGACGGTGAATGATCCACAATCCTATCTTAATCCATAATTTATCAATTATATCATGTCCGGTAGCATCGGAGCGTGCATAGAATTACAGCAGTTTCGGAGTTAGTGAGGTACAAAGTTTTATTGTCCTAGGGAACACTTAACTGGGAACGGGGAACAGAGAATATAAAAGTAGTCTTCTGACTGTACCTCAGCATCCTCAAAAGTGCTGTAAGTGACAATTACAAGAAAACCTTCTGCCTTCTGCCTTCCTTACACCAAAGTATAAGTATTCAAGCGGACATGATATTACTTATCCCTATTGCCCATTGCCTATTCCCTATTCCCTCTTTTCTGGAGATGTTGATTTGGCAAAAGTTAACTGCAAGATTACAAAGGCAATGGACAAACAAACCTTGAAACACATTTACTGTAGACGTGCTAGTGGCTTGAAGAATAGCTTGAAAAGCCTTTCTTAGAGCTATGTCTTTTCGTTCCCTTAAGCAGTGGGAGCATCTTGCTCCCGCGCCAGGTATTGCTTTTTCCCACCTGAACTTCTGCAAGAATTTGGAAACCAAACCCCTACGGACTACTATTCTTGAATATCTACTTTTCCCCTATTTAAAAATACCCTTAATTCTCTCAATTGTGCGCTCATTTTCTTCAGGAGTTCCTACTGTAATTCTTAAGCCTCCACCAGTATTACGAATCAAAGTTCCTTGATTTTTAAGTTGCTGCATTAAACTATTTAAACCTTCATCTTGGGAATTTTTTCCGATTAACTTTAATCCTTCATCCGTCAGTCTGACATAGAAAAAATTAGCAGCACTTTCCCAAACCTTCAAAGCAGGAATTTCTGCAAAAGTAGTAAATAATTTACTTCTTTCTTTCAAAATTTCCGGGATAAAAGATAGTACATCTTGGCTATGATTAAGCACTAACTGAGCAGCAGCTTGAGAAAAACTTGGTAAGTTGTAAGGAAGGCGAACTTTTTCCAAATTAATAATAACTTCTGGGTGAGCTATAGCATACCCTACCCGCAGTGAAGCTAACCTAAAAGCTTTAGAAAAAGTTCTTAAAATTACCCAATTTGGATGTTGATTTAATTCTTCAGCCACAGAAATTTTACTAAACTCAAAATAAGCCTCATCAATTACCACTAAAATATCATCTGGCAGACTTTTTAACCATGCCAATTCTTGAGAAGTTAAAGCATTAGCAGTTGGAGAATTTGGATTAACAACAAATACTACTCTAACAGCAGGATTTTTTGTTTGATTAATAGCATCCTGAGCCGCAGCAATATCTATTTCAAAATTCGATTCCTTTCTCCCCACATTTATTACAGAAACTCCAAGAGTTTTAGCCAGAATAGAATACATAGAAAAAGTAGGAGTTGCCGTCAAAATAGAACCCCCACCCCCTACACAAGTAGCAATTAATAGAGAGCGAATTAATTCATCAGAACCGTTTCCAACAGAAATATTAATAGCAGAAATATTAGCCGAGGGAGTAGCTTCATTTACATATTGAGCTATTGCTTCCTTAAGTTGAAAATGACTCCCATCAGGATAACGGTTTGTTTCAATTAACTCTTGATAATTCTCAGCTAATTTTTGCTTTAAATTATCTGGCAAATCATAAGGACATTCATTAGTATCTAATCTATCCAAAGGAATTTCTGAACTACCACCAGGATGAGGAGTATAAGCTTTCAGGTTATTAAGGTCTGAACGAATAAAAGAGAGCATAACTTAATTGAATAATTTTTGCTAGTTAATTATAGAGTATCATTGATTATAGACTTCACGAGATTATTCAGAAAATTAAACTACAATAAATAATATCAAACTCAGTTGTTATAAGCTGATTATGCAGTGAGTTCAATAATGAATAATTAATAATTACCTCTTCTGTAATAGAAGGATTGGCTAAAAGGAATTTTTTTCTTCTTTCCTTCTATTACTGCCATCTTCGATAATAATGGAACGAAAACCTACGCTAAGGCTGTCGGTTATATATAATGTTTTAGAGTATTGTATTTAAAGTTTTGATATGACAGATTTACAACTTGTATAGCAGAAAATAATAGACAAATTAGAATCAGTGTCTAGAAAGGCATTATTTCAACACTGTGCAAAATTGATCGATTTAGATTTTGACAAAAAGAGAGCAATTATTTTTGTTTAAAAGCCTTTATTATAAGGGTTTGAAAGTCGGTATAGCGAATCATTAAAACAAGCTGTTTCTGAAGCATTAGGAGAAGATTTTAAACCAATTTTAACAGACAATCAAAGCCTACCTTATAAAAATCCTTATGATGAAGATTTAGATTCAGATTCATCTGATTCAGCAAGTTTAACAGTTGAGGATTTTCAACAAAGAAAATTTAAAATTCTACCCCAAATTGAACTTTCAAATAATACTACAAATTTAGAACCATTAAATAACTGTAGATTTAAATATGATCCTATTAAATGGAAAAATTTGAGTTTTCGTTCTCAAGCAGAAGTAAAAATAGCAGAAGAACTTGACAAAAGAAGTATATGTTTTTTCCCAAATAATGCCCTTAGATTGACAACCAAAAAAGGTCGTGAAAATAAAGAACCAGATTTTTTTGTACTATATAATAAAAAATATGCAATACTTGAAGTAGATGGGATATCTCATACACCTAAAAGACGAGTAGAAGAACAATAAAGAGAAAGAGATTTCGAAAGAAATGGCATGAGAATTTTCCGTTTTGATTCAAATAAATCCTATAACAATCCCAGTTTAGTTGTTGATGAATTTTTATAACTTCTGAATAATATTTAAAGTTAAGCTCAACATTATAGCAATCCGCGCATAGGTTGCGGGTAATCAAAAAGTAAATAAAAAAACTTAAACTCTTACCTGTTCTCTATTCCCAGTTAAGTGTTTCCTAAAAAGCAGTAATATTTTTGACACGAATAAAATATGATTGCTATACTTATTCAAGTTTATAAAGCAAATCTAAATACTCAGAATTGGTATTAATAGCTAATAGCTGATGGCTGAATGCTTATCATCTGATTACCTCCTTTTTGAAATTCATAATTTACTTGTCGGATTTCTACTTTATATCCTTTAGTTGATAATTGTTCAATGATTGGCATTACTAATGGAGATATTTCTCCAGAAAGTTTCAGCAGAGGAAAAATTCTTACTTCTTTAGCAACTCGACACATTTGTGAACTGTCCCGACCCTGACGTAAGCGTACAGCGCAGGCTTCCTAGGCTGAAGTTAGGTCAAACATAGAAATATATTCGTCAATATTTCGACCCCAAGGAACTACTTTTTATAGTTTAATTGTCATAGTTGGATGAGAGTGATCGCTATTTTTTAGAAAGAATAAGAAAAAAGATAAATAATATCTACGATTGGAGAAGAGTTGATTCTTAAGTTATGTAATTATGTAATTACCATTGAATCAATATATGTAATTGGCATTGAATCAATATTTTGGAAGAGTAAATGTATTTAATTAGAGGCTTTTCCGTAATTTTGCTTCCTTACTTCCCTACTCCCCATCTCCCTTACTCACCATCTCCCCATCTCCCCATCTCTGCATCTTCTAAATTTTGTATCCACTCAATATGATGGGGTAGGCTCATATTGAGTGGATACTAAATTTTCCCACCCAATACCTCTGGCGACAAAACCTGATTTAACTTCCCACTCCGATATCCTTCTAAATCTAAAGTCACATAAATAAAGCCAAACTCTTTAAACTTTTCCACCAACTTAGGCAAATCTATTGTCAATACAAACTCCTGAATTTTTTCTGGCAAAACTTCAATTCGAGCAGTATCTTTTTCCGAACGTACCCGTAAACTTTTTAATCCCAAATCTCGCAAATATCTTTCCCCACGTCCGACTCTTTGTAACTTTTCTAAAGTAATTTCCTCCCCATAAGGAAACCGCGAACTTAAACAAGGTTGAGCAGGTTTATCCCACCAAGGTAAATCTAAATCTTTGGCAAGTTGTCTAACTTCAAACTTACTAATTCCTACTTCTGCTAAAGGCGACCTTGCACCTCTTTCTTTTGCTGCTTGAATACCCGGACGATAATCTCGTAGATCGTCAGCATTTACTCCATCTACTACATAAGAATAACCTCTTTTTAAAGCCAAAGGTTTGAGAGTATCATGCAATTCACTTTTACAAAAATAGCAGCGGTTTATTGGATTAGAAGTATAATTTTTATTCTCCATTTCATTAGTATTTACCTCCTCATGGGAAATACCAATAACTGCTGCTTGAATTCGAGCATCTTCCAAATCTTCAGGTAATAAAGAAGGAGAAATAGCAGTTATAGCTAGAGCTTTATCGCCCAAAACATCATAAGCAACTTTTGCGACTAAAGTGCTATCTATTCCACCAGAGTAAGCAATTAAAGCTTTCTCCATATCAGTAAATATATTTTTCAGTTCTTGTAGTTTTTTTATCAACATAATTTTTTCTCTTTATTTACTACTATTTTAGCTATTCTGCTAGAAGTAAGGAAGAGGAAAGAAGGAAGAAGGAAGAAGGAGTAAATATTGAAAAAAAACGGGAAAATGATAGAGACCGTTGTCTGAAATGAATCGGAAATGTTTTTACCTTTAATTAACCATTTTTGATATATCTAGGTTTGAGCTATTTTGACTGATTTAAGGTAAGTAGGTAAACAAAATTAATTACACATTTTGTCAGACTGAATCCCTTATAGTTTCTCACTCACATCAAATTAGGGTAGGTAAACAATTTTTTCATGGTGCTTATCTCTCTTTCTAATATAGGGTTTGAAGCCATTTTCAGTCTAAAAAATCTTAAAGTACCCTTAAGGAATACCACTAACTAATCTTCTTCCTTTTTCCTTCTAAGGGAATAGCAGAAAATAAATTATCCCAATTTTTGTACTCTATTTTTGTACTATATCCTGACTGGTTACCGAATAATTAAGGTTTAAAGCCTCTCCTTTAAAGGAGAAACAAGCCGTCGTTTGCGGAGCATGACCTGGTAGATGGGATGGGGAGGGGACCTCGCCATATCCAATCGACCAAGAGAAGAAAAAATTTTCACGCTCCGTGTCAATCCTCTTCCTTTCAGGGAGAGGTAATTATCCATTATCCATTATCCATTAATGAATCCCTACTCCCTACTCCCTTATTTTCATAGCTAATGGGATAATTTTTTATTTAGAAGTCCCTAAAATATCTCAAAATTCTCTCCTAGCAAAGATAGCGATAGTAATGGATAAAACCAACATTATATAGAGCAAAGCATAACCAAAATTAGTAACTAAAATAGCCATACTTGGCAGTAGACCATAAACTGCATCATTTTTCAAATCTAATCTGCTTAAGTCTGGCAATACAACATATAATCCCATCATTAACTTTTTAATTCCAGGGTTATCACTTAAATCTCCCAACTTAACCAAATCTCTACTTAAATTTCCCATTAAATAGATGCCAAATGTAAATAATGTCGCTAATAAGGAACTGGTAAATACACCAAATAGAATTGCTACTGCAGTGAGTAACGACAACTGAATAAATATAAATATTACAGTTACTAAAATGCTACCTATAGGATAAGAAATTTCACTTAAACTAAGAATCAATCCATATATTACAGTCATCGCTGCCAATAAAACACCCAAAACTGCCGATAAACCAATATGCTTACCAACAATTAATTCTGAACGACTCAAAGGTTTAGCAACCAAAATATAAACAGTGCGTTTTTCAATTTCTTTATTCACCAAACCAGTGCCAATAAACACTGTCACAATTAAACCTAAAATACTAATAGCTGCCAACCCCAAATCTAAAATTATTTTATCCTCTGTACCTACAGATAATTCTGGAATTAACCTCACAGCAACTACCATTAAAAAAGCAAAGAAACCGATCAGATAAAGAATACGATCGCGAATTGCTTCCCAAAATACATTCTTAGCAATTTTAATAACTCTTCCTATATTCATAAAATATTTTCTGACCAAAAAATAAGGTTTCAAGCCTCCCCCTAAAAGGGGATGAAAAGAATAAACTTCAGTATTTCAATCCGAATGCTTCAGTCAGAGGTACTCAATTGCGCAGTTCCGACCATAGGAAGCTAACTAATAACTGGTAACTGATAACTGAAATAACTCCCCCATCTCAATTTTCTCTATTTCAAATTTTAAATCTTTTCCTTATTTTCTTGTTGGCTTTCTGGTTTAATAGCTTTCTTTTCTACAGCACCACATTCAACATTACCAACTATAATTGGTACTATTTCATTTTGTCGAGTAGAACCAGAACTTCTTTGCCTAACTTTTTCCTCTATTTTACAACTTTTACTCAGATAATAACTTTCATCTTTTGCTGTAGGTCCCTCCCAAAATAATTGTAACTCCAACTGATATCCAGACTGTTTAGCAACCATTGGTGTTTGTAACTTCCATAAATCATCCTCTTTAACTACAGATATTTCCTTACTCACTTCATCTTTAATATTTTCCAATCTCAACTTCATCTTAGGTACTGACAACCCCAAATTTTGACTGCCCAAATCATTGTTTAACCTTTCCTGCATTAAGTTCAGAATTTTTGCGCCTCGATAATCATTTATTGAAGGCGTTATTAACCTATAAACAAAGGTACTTTGACTTAAATTATCTTCTCCCATTGTTGGGTATTGTTGCACCATACCCTGAATCATAAAATACAATCCAAACCAACAACTCAGCAAAAAATTCAGCAAAATTAAAATTATAAAATTTGGCTTTGATAATCGATCTACCTTTGCTTCTGTTGCTGAATCTGGATAATTTAATACTAAAATTATCGCTGCTATACAAACAGAAATTATCGGCCAACTAACAACAGCCACATACTGAATATTACTTGCCAAATTTTCATATAAAAGAAAGCAAATTAATCCCCCTGTAATCCAAGGACACAAACTTACTTCACCAAAAACAAAAGGTTTTTGATTAGTGCGCCATCCTACAGCAATTGTTAAAGATAGCCAACTCAAACTAGAAATAAAATTAATTGCCTCCTCCTTGTTACTATCAACTTCACTAATAATCATTGAGAGTAACCATAAAACTATCGTCAATAATAAAAATGTCTGCCAATGCCAAAACTTAGGAGGCAAAATAAAATCGAGCGTATCCTTCAGAAAACCAATAATACCCCCGAACAAATCAGTCAGACTTTTCCAAATTTCTTTCATGTTAGTTCAGACCTCTGCAAAAATAAAATAAATCCTATTGCTAAATGGCTACAAGTATGAGCCAGTGTAATTACCATAAACTTTGGTGTCCTTAGTTCTGCCAAAGCTTGAGATATATTAATACCAACACCAGGATTTTTAGAGTTTTCATTCCATAAAGAATCACACAAATTAAAACCCACTAACTTGACAATTAAAGAAATTAAAAAACTCACAAATATAAAAAGTATAAACAGAGGATAAATAGTGCCAATATGACCAAATAAAATATAAGCAACCATTTGTTTTTCCAACATATTAGGCAGTATACTTACAGCATAGAAAAAGAAAACCCATCCTACACAAGTAGAAATTAAATTCATTACAGTTGCATATTCAACACTAACTTTTGGTATCATGTTAAGTCTGAGCTGAAAAAAACATGATTCGATGGCAATTACTATCAACAATATTAAAGATTCAGAAACAATCGCCCTCAAAGGCAAAATAGTTAAATTCATAGTTAATTTTCCCAGACAAAGGAACTAAAATTTGCTTCAGTTTATCTAACTTTTGATATCCACATAAGTGGCTGGATATAAATTCTGATAAATCTATGAAAAAATACCAGCTTGAAGGAAAAGCTAATTGTCTAGGTATTAGCTGTTACACCAAATTCCAAAAAATAGTTACAGTAAAATCCTCTGCAAAACTATTAAGGTATTTCTGCTCCTCCTAACACCTAATATCATCTCTCTTTGAATACCCAACAATAAAAAAAATTAGGGAATTAAGGAACAGGGAGAAGTTTGAAAAATATTCTTCTCTTGAGAGAGAGAATATTTTTATTATGGCTAATTAATTAGACTTGATCTAACACCTAATACCTACCACCTATCACCTAATAAAAAACTGAATGTAGCAGCATTTTATTAAATTGGTGTTAGATTTTAGGTTTTAGGTAAACTTTTCTCATTGACAACCTGCCACCTGCCTCCCACAACCTACAACCCAAGTACTAGGACAAAATTAATTACACACTCATTAAACCTAAAACCCCTATCCAGTTTAGATACTCATCTCTAAATATTTTTGTCCAATTACTCATAACCTACAACCTACCAGCTACGACCTAAAACCTTATTATGTAGATAGCCAAGAAAAAAATCACACACTCAAAAAAACTACTTATGAGAAGAAACGGCATTGGTATACGCACCGCACAACTCATGTCAGAAAGAATTGTGGGGCAAATTCATGTTTACGATGGAGCAAGTAAAGGTAAATCCCAAGCAGCCTTGGGAGTAGTTTTACGTTCCATTGGCCTTGGCATACATTCTGACTCTCCTACTAGAGTATTACTACTGAGATTTCTTAAAGGTCCTGACCGCTCTTATGATGAAGATGCTGCTATAGAAGCACTACAAAAAGGCTTTCCTCATCTCATAGACCAAGTACGCACAGGTCGCTCCGAGTATTTTGGCCCGGATAAAATTATTAAATTTGACCATCAAGAAGCACAACGTGGTTGGGATGTGGCCAAAGGAGCGATCGCCTCCGATCTATACTCAGTAGTTGTACTGGACGAACTCAACCCAGTATTGGACCTAGGTTTATTACCATTGGATGAAGTCATCCACACTATCAAGAATAAACCAGAACAATTAGAAATTATCGCTACAGGTCGTGCAGCTCCCCAAGCTTTGTTGGACATCGCTGACTTACATTCAGAAATGAAACCTCATCAACATCCCACCGCTATATCTGCTGGTATAACAGGGATTGAAATTTATACTGGTGCCGGCAAAGGCAAATCTACCAGTGCTTTAGGAAAAGCATTACAGGCAATTGGTCGGGGTATTAGTCAAGACCAGTCTCATCGAGTCTTGATTATACAATGGCTCAAAGGAGGTATTGGTTATACGGAAGATGCAGCGATCGCCGCTTTGCGCCAAAGTTATCCTAATTTAGTAGACCATCAGCGTTGTGGTGGGGATGCTATTGTTTGGCGTGGGCAACAAAAAGAAATAGATTTTGTTGAGGCAGAAAGAGGTTGGGAAATTGCTAGAGCTGCTATAGCTTCTGGTTTGTATAAAACTATTATTTTAGATGAGCTTAATCCTACTGTAGATTTAGAGTTATTGCCAGTTGATCCAATAGTTGAAGCTTTATTACGCAAGCCAAAAGATACAGAGGTGATTATTACTGGTCGTTGTCTTAATCCACCTGACTATTTTGATTTGGCTGCCGTTCATTCAGAGGTTTTCTGTCATAAGCATTATGCTAATCATGGGGTGGAGTTAAAACGTGGAGTGGATTTTTGAATTAAGGAAGGAAAATAAGCAATAACCAGGAAGGTAGATAGGGAAGTAGGAAATAGAAGGTTGGCTAACTACTGAATATTTTCTTGTTTCAACCATTCCAAAAATCAAATCTTCAACATTTTACAAAGCACTCTCGAAAATAGTTGCGCGGAGAAAGAGATCGAGTTGCATCTAGGAATCACTTGTGGTAATCTAAAAATGTTATGGTAGTTACTTGGCTATGCGCATGATTTTTTATTCAACACAAGAAAACTAAATGAGATCCTAAAAGCATAGCAACTGCTAGAAAAGTTAGGAAATTCTCACGCCTCTCAAATTTAGTCCGTAGTGCGAATTTAACTTCTGACTTTTGAATCGTACTATTTTCTAGTATAAATTGGATTAAAAGAACTTAAAAATTTAACTAGGTCGGCATTGTTAAAGACCTTTACATAACATTCCACGGGAAATTTTATCTCTTCTGTCAAATAAGCAATAATTTTTTCATTTTTACCTTGTGAAGAGTACTCCAAAAAAGAGTAATAAGGACTCACTGCCAAAAGATAAGCTGGCATTTCTGGAAAATATTGTACTACCCTTTTCACAAAATAAGCTTTTCTAATATCTCCCTGATTAGCAAGTTGCCCTTGCAAACTTTCTATAAATTCAAGAGGTAAATCATGGTCTGTAAATTTGTCATTTTGAGTAATTGAAGAACGTTCTTGTTCTGCTAATGCTAATAACTGATTATGATGTTTAGCTCTCTGAATATATTGACTAGCTTCTTTTTCTTTTCCTTCAGACTTCAAAAAATTGTAAATTAACTGACATACAGATATAAAAGACCATAGTATTATAAGTTTAATGTATAAATAATTTAGGTAAATTTATAAAAATTTACTATAAATAAATAAATAGAAATTACCGAATAATTAATAATTAATAGTTAATAATTAATTATTAATAGTTGATAGTCAATTAATTATTCATTCAACAATTCACGCCTTGAAGCCCCCCTTGGATAGGCAGGGCTGTTTCATTCTTGGTTAAGACAGAGGGGGAGCAGGGAGCAGGGGAGAATTTTTCACGCTTTACCCAAGATTATCCCCAAATTTCTATCGATCTATTTTGGTTATTCCATGGATTTTTCAGAAATTCCTTTGATTTCACCAAGATTGTTCGGGAATCTTTCCGATCCTCAGACTCTGAAAATCGCCCCTTTTTGCGACTTTAATCCCCAAATTCCCCTCTGGATGTGCACAACTTCCCTTAAGCGATTATTTATTTGACTTTGAAACAGCCCTGCCCTTGGATAGGGGATAAATCAAAAATTTTCCTTTTAGTCAATCCTATCCGTTTTAAGAAGGGGTAATTATTAATTATTAATTGCTGAATATTTGCCTATTCCACAACTGTAATTGATTTAAGTAATTAAGAAAAAATCGAGGAGGAGCGAGTCATAATTTAGAATTGAATTCTTTAATAAGTAGTCGTGCAAAATAAATTTCCTAGTGGAGAGAGGGAACAGGGAACAGGAAATCAATAGGATGTGTAATTAATTTTGCATAGGAACTTAGAATTAGATCTAGCAACCTTGCTAGTAGAGGTTCTAATGTCTGGATAAAAGGGCGATCGAAAAATCTTATCTCTTTGAAGATTTATTTTCTTTCTGCCTTGTTTTATCCAAATAGCAATCCTAAATGATTTGTGAGAATTTTTCTAATAGTTAATATTAACGGAAAACCTTGAAAATTCTGTACGTCGCCAATCCGACGGCTCTCCTACCTGACTCCTGAGGACTGACTCCTAACTACCACCAAAATATTACAACTGAAATAGGATTCCTAAGAGACTGTTTGTACTCTAAGTATTAAGAGAGATGCGTAGTAACTAAAATCTAAAAGGTGTAGTACTTAAAGAGATTGAAATTTGGTAGATACCAGAGGTGGAAAGGTACATATATTCCTAGATTTTTAACTGACAAGTAGTTGTCTTGATTTTTTCCTCCCTCCATACCTGTTAAGTGTTAAGTGTTCCCTATCTCCTTTTTATATTTCCTGATACATTCAGTCTCTAAAGTATAAGATTCAACAGGACATAATTAAGACTTCCACTAAACTAAGATTTAGCAGTCTACAAATACTGGAAGGTTTGAATTTCCCATTAATTGATTCTGACTCCTGATTCCTTCTGCAAGAAAATCTAGCACTACTCAAAATATCTGAAAAATAAGTAATAAATGTTTGTTTATCCACCCGAAAAAAAATTAGAATTATCAGAAAATAACGCTCATATTTGGAGTACAAACCTAAAATTAGCCTCCTCTCAAATTGAGGAACTATCAACAATATTATCGCCAGACGAAATAGAAAGAGCCAACAGATTTTACTTTGAAAGAGACAAAAATCGCTTTATCATTGCCAGAGGAACACTCAGAAAAATTATCAGCCGTTACTTAAATATCGAACCCAAAAAACTACAATTTAGCTATAGCGATCATGGTAAACCCTACTTAAAAAATACATCAATACTATTTAACTTATCTCACTCTCAGGACTTAGCCTTATATGCCGTTACCAAAGTTAATTTAATAGGTATCGACTTAGAATATATTCGCCCAATGAATGACGCTGAAAGTTTAGCCAAACGTTTTTTTTCTGCCCAAGAATACAACCTTATTAGTCAACTTCCTCCTCAAAAACAGCAAGAAACATTCTTCAAACTATGGACTTGTAAAGAAGCTTATTTAAAAGCAACAGGAGATGGATTAGCAGGTGGTTTAGAAAAAGTAGAAATTAGTTTAATCCCAGAAAAACCAGTAGATTTTTTTAGTATTAATGGAAATATGGAAGAAGCATCCCATTGGTACTTACATCAATTTATTCCTCAACCTAATTATATAGCTGCTGTAGCAGTAGCAGGGAAAAATCAAAACTTGAGTTTTTGGCAGATAAATAAAACTAATATCTAGTCTCATTAATTAACGTTCATTAATTGATAATAGATATAGTCATAATTAAAGTTCGTAGTAGGGCTAAAACCCTAAATTATAGATAGGGCTAGAGCAATACTACAAACAAACAACAACTTTTGGATCGTTGATTATCCGAATTAAAGGAGGCATAATGGCAACACAACCTAATATTCATCTTTATACAGCATCCACAATGAACGGTTGGAAGCCTTTAATTTTTCTAGAAGAGGCAGAAGTCGAATATGAGCTAACAGCTATCGACTTTAGCAAAAAGGAGCAGAAATCTGAGTGGTATATTAAACTCAATCCCAATGGGCGCATTCCAACTATTGTCGATCATGGTAATGATAATTTTGTCGTTTTCGAGTCGGGTGCAATTCTTTGGTATCTAGCCGAAAAGTATGGAAAGTTCCTTCCCAAAGAGGAAAAATCCCGCTCCCAAGCACTTCAGTGGCTGATGTTTCAGATGAGTGGCGTTGGCCCAATAATGGGTCAGGCTATGTACTTCCAAAGGATTGCTGAACCTCAAGGACATCGTGATGAATTTGCAATTAAGCGATATGTCGAAGAGTCACGCAGACTACTAGAAGTTTTGGATAAGCAACTTGAAGGTAAAACCTATTTGCTTGGAGATGAGTTTAGCATTGCAGACATAGCCACTTACCCTTGGGCACGCTCCTACTACTGGGCTAAAGTATCAGTGGATGGCCTCAACAACCTTCAAGCTTGGTTTGACCGTATTGATAGCCGACCTGCAACCCAACGGGCACTTGAAATCCCTAAGCCTTTTCCTGCATTTTTTGGCAAGGGAGATGTGGCGACTGCCGAAAGTGCTAATGCTGACCGTTTTAAAAGTGATGTTAAACGTTGATCGGTAAGTAGGCGTTAAAATTATCAACTTTTTGAGCAAATACTAAAACTCTTGTGGTGCGAGCATCTTGCTCGCTAAATCTCTACCGGAGAAAGTGCTGTATATTAGAGTTGTTGGGAAATAAAAATTGAACAATGCTCAAAAGCTTACTCTATAAGGTTTTCACAATTTTTGGACTGAAAAACGCTATAAACTTTGAATAATAAGGGTTTGAGCCATTTTTTTAGCTTAATTCCCAACAACTCTATTTAGTGGCTAAAAAATCATACTGATTCCTGACTCCTAAAAAATTCCCTAGCTATTTGTAGCAAACATCGATCGTGTTTGGTATTACCTACAGTTACTTGCATAACAATCTACAATGCCAGCCTCAAAGTTAAACAAGCCGACACCACTATATATAGTCATTTAACTTTAGATTGAGACAAAGCTTTATTGCCTGGAGGGAGTTTCAGATGAAAAAACGTCTCATCTTTAAGTTAAACTACTATATTTATAGATAAACATTAGTTGAATTTAAAAATCAGATTCTAAATTAACTAGAACCTTGAGCTTGATTTTCGTCTAGTTCCATATCTCGGAAAAATTTGCGAATAATTTCAACTTCAGGCTCTACTTCAATCCACAGGCGTGCACCACCTGCTTGACTCCTATTAGGTTTATGAGGGCGATACACGATTTTGCAGTTTCCCAGAATTTCTACTTCGTGGCAGCGATCGTTTCTGTCTCCTTGTTTAACAGAAATGGCTGGAAGAGAGGTGCTGTGGTCTCGGTTATAGTCAATTTCTCTTCGCAGCACATGGATAAAAGTATTGCCTGTACGGAATCCTTTATTCCAAGTTCCTTGAGGACCTCGACGACCAGGAGTAATTTCTGGCATTCCTCTACTGTTCAAAGGAATTACCCAGAAGCGTTTGACTTTTTTAGCTCCTTTCAGACGACCTTGCCTCAAAAGTAACCTGAGTCTAGCGGTAGAAATATTTAAAAGAAATGCTGCTTCTGTTGTACCAACTTTATCTGTTTCAGTATTTGTATTTTTCATAAACTGTTTCGGAACATATAAAAGATAAACATTATAATTATCTTTCATCAGACCACAAAGGATTTAACCTGTCAATAATTTTTGATTTTTAAGTTGTGCTTATTTCAGTGGATAGCCTCTACACTTAGTAAAGGCAAAGAAAAGTTCAATAAATTCCTGAAAAGTGCTTAAGTCTATCGTAATAGCTAGAATTTAGAGATAAATGTAGGATTTATTTGTAATGCCTAAAGTGCTTATTCTTCCACACTATCAGTATGAAAATGAGTTTACTAACTTTTTGGAGCAGGCAAATTCAACTCAGGCAGATTTCAAATTTTATCTTCTGCCACCAGAAAGTCAACATACCTCCCCATTAAAAAAAAGCTCATGCTGATTATCTTGAGATTCTAGAATTTTTGGATAGACAAAAAAGGCACTTATCGCTACACAAAGAAGACCTTCTAATATCTTTCTATGACGGTGTGATTACTGCTGTAGATCGTGGATTTGTAAACCTGTTCATCGCTGCAGCTAATATAGAAGATTTATATCCATGTACTGCCGCTGTTTCTTTGCAATTTATCTCTTGGGGACTTCTTGAGCAGAAATATGATTATAAGCTTCAGCGCCATGCACTTTTTCATCTCGTGATATGTTGTTTGATTGGTGGCTATACTAAACTTGTCGCTCATCATCAGACTTATGGATGTCTTCTTGACTTTAATAACGAGCTTGTAAGCTTTAATCGTAAGCTTCAGGTGGGCTACTACCTATGTTCTAGTAGTCAGAGTGGTTGTTATGATGCCATGAAATCTGAACTTTATGGAAATTCAATTATCAGTCTGTGCAGAGTTCTAAAAAATGGTATTGACCATAAAAAATTGCAGGTTATTATTCAGGAGTTGATCGTGGAAAATTCAATTAATCAATATGGTTTAGGCGATAACATCGCAGGTGATAAAGTTATGGGAGATAAAATTGACACTCAAATTAATAATTCTCAAGATTTAGTCCAAGCTTCAAAAGATATCAAAGATTTATTGAACCAGCTATCGACAGATTATCCAAATGATAGTCTCAGAGTTTTAGGAGCAAAGGCTGTGGATCAAGTTGAGCATAATCCAGAGCTAAAATCCCGAATTTTGAGAGGAGTTAAAGCTGGTAGTTTTGCAGCGCTAGAAAAAATGGTCGATCATCCTGTTGCACAATTCTTTATTGAAGGTGCAAAAGAAGTCTTGAAGCCCTAAATAGGATTAATACTAAATCTGGTTTAGACAAAACCAATATTTACTAAGGAATGATAATTAAATAATATCCAAAGTTTTTGTCTAGAAGTATTGCACTGAAATACTTCTGTGTAGGAAATCTGGAAGTTAATAAATCCTTATTCCTAATTAGGGCTTGCTGATTAAATTTAAAAGCATTTACAGATAAAGGTTTGAGCTTTTTTAGGTCTTGAAAAAGTACCTAGTTTTCAGCTATTTATACTCAAAAAGGAGCGCATTTTGGGCAAGAGTTGAGACAAAAAAATTACTCCCCTACTCCCCTACTCCCCTACTCCTTAAAAAAAGACTTTTTCAGCAAACCCTAATTAGGCAGAGGGCAAAAGTTTTAGAGAGGAAACGGCAGAAAGCTCAAACTCTCCGCCGTCTTACCATTAAATATTCACTTCTTTTCCCTGAAGAAACTAAATCCTATTCAGCAACTTGAGGCACCAACTCTCGTTTTTCACCTTTAGACACGGTAATCTGACCATCATCTCCAACATCAACTACAGCAGTATCGCCTTCACCGATCTTGCCAGCCAGAATTTCCTCAGCCAAACTATCCTCAAGCAAACGCATAATTGCCCGACGCAAAGGTCTTGCTCCATAACTAGGATTATAACCTTCCTCAACCAACCGCTCCTGGAAGCGATCGGTAATTTCCAACGTAATACCTTTTTCAGTCAAGCGACCAAAGACCTCTTTCAGCAGAATAACAGAAATTTCCTTCACCTCATCCTTAGTCAACTGACGGAACACAATAATCTCATCCAGACGGTTGAGGAATTCTGGACGGAAATACTGTTTAAGTTCTTCATTAACCAAATTGCGAATCCGGTTATACTGAGCATCAGCCTCATTTTCTGAGAACTCGAAGCCGAGACCACCGCCTCCTTTCTCGATTACCTTAGAACCGATATTAGAAGTCATAATAATCAAGGTATTCTTAAAGTCAACAGTCCGACCCTTTGCATCAGTCAAGCGACCATCTTCCAAAATTTGGAGTAACATATTGAATACGTCAGGGTGCGCCTTTTCAATTTCATCAAATAGCACCACAGTGTAAGGACGACGACGAACTGCCTCAGTTAACTGACCGCCCTCGTTATAACCCACATAACCAGGAGGAGAACCAATCAACTTAGAAACAGTATGACGTTCCATATATTCCGACATATCCAACCGGATCATCGCTTCCTCAGAACCAAAGAAATATGCAGCTAAAGCCTTAGTCAATTCTGTCTTACCAACCCCAGTCGGTCCTGAGAAAACAAAGCTAGCAATAGGTCGGTTGGGGTTTTTCAATCCCACTCTTGCTCGACGAATAGCACGAGACACTGCCTTGACTGCTTCCTCCTGACCAATCAAACGTTGGTGTAGAGTATCTTCCATGTGCAGCAGTTTCTCAGACTCAGACTCAGTTAACTTATTCACTGGAACACCAGTCCAACTTGCCACAATATGAGCAATATCCTCCTCAGTCACCATTGGAGAATCATCTTCGGTAGTGGAATCAAGCTTTTTATTTTGAGCAAGAGAACGAATTTCAGATTTGATTTCCATTTCCCGATCGCGCAACTCTCCCGCCTTATCAAAATCTTGAGAACGTACCGCCTCATCCTTTTCTTTCAGAAGTTGACGTAATTCTTTATCCAATTCCTTGGCTGCGGGGGGGAGTTGAGAATTAATCAACCGGACACGGGAACCAGCTTCATCTATCAAGTCAATAGCTTTATCTGGTAAATAGCGATCGCTAATATAACGGTCTGATAACTTAGCAGCAGCTTCCAAAGCTGTATCCAAAATTTTTAATTTATGGTGTTGCTCGTAACGTTCCCTTAAACCGTATAATATCTCAATAGTTTCATCAACAGAAGGTTCACCCACCATTACTGGTTGGAAACGACGTTCCAGAGCTGCATCTCTTTCAATATGTTTCCGATATTCATCTAGGGTAGTCGCCCCTATACACTGTAACTCCCCACGAGCCAAAGCAGGCTTCAAAATATTAGCAGCATCAATAGCCCCTTCAGCAGCACCAGCTCCAATCAGAGTATGAACCTCATCAATAACCAGGATGACATTACCCGCAGAGCGAATTTCATCCATAATTTTCTTGAGACGTTCCTCAAACTCACCCCGGTATTTAGTACCCGCCACCAATAGACCAATGTCCAGAGTAACCACCCGCTTTTCTTCGAGAATATCTGGTATATCATTATTAGCAATGCGTTGTGCCAGACCCTCAGCAATCGCCGTTTTTCCCACACCAGGTTCCCCAATTAAGACTGGATTATTCTTAGTTCTACGACCTAAAATCTGAATTACCCGTTCAATTTCCTTTTGTCTTCCCACTACTGGGTCTAACTTCCCTTCAGATGCCATTTGAGTCAGATTTGAACCAAACTCATCAAGAGTGGGAGTTTTTGTACGTCCACCACCACCACCAGCAGTTACTTCTGCTGTTTCACCCAACATCCGAATCACTTGGGTACGGACTTTAGACAGGTCTACTCCTAAATTTTCCAGAACTCTTGCAGCTACTCCTTCTCCTTCTCGAATTAAACCTAATAGTAGATGCTCTGTGCCAATATAGTTATGCCCTAATTGCCGTGCTTCCTCCAAAGATAATTCTAAAACCCTTTTAGCTCTAGGAGTAAAAGGGATTTCTACTGCCACAAATCCTGAACCACGGCCAATTATTTTTTCTACTTCAATCCGAGCATCTTTGAGATTAACACCCATAGATTTCAGAACTTTAGCTGCTACTCCTGTTCCTTCTCCAATTAAACCCAGAAGGATTTGTTCTGTCCCCACAAAGTTATGTCCCAAGCGGCGAGCCTCTTCTTGGGCCAACATTATCACTTTGATTGCTTTTTCCGTGAAGCGTTCAAACATAATTTATTCCTATCTCTATAATTGCCCTTAAGCTTATTCTAGCCTGACATTTCTACTAAAGCTGTTTCCCACTTCTGGATCTTGAGACCAAAGATACTTGTCAAAATGTAAATTGATTTTGCGATAGTAATCTTTCTAGTCCTATGATAAAGTTTTGTGTGGGTAACTGTTTTTACCAAACAACTCAAAAACAAAATAGTCTTATTAGTTTATTTAGAGTTGGTATCTAGAAAGTTTAGCTCAATAAACCAATAATTCAGGTAGGGAAATCCCCTATCTGACATTTTTCTCTATTGCTTTCTCCTATCTACCAATGGTATTGAAAGTTACTTTTTTTTAGCCAACAATTTAATTTTGGTTTCTAAAGTATAGCTCAGGTTTTTATAGTATATAATGATTAAACTATCTATTTATTTTAAAAAAATATAAAGTTTTCTGATTCAACATCATTCATTTCAGCGAAGCAAATATTTTTTTTATTCAAATAACAGTCTTCTACCTAGTTATATAGAAAATATACAACATGGGTAATAGTTTCAAATTTTTAACCAAAAAATACTGTCACCCTATTAGCCTAAGTTTTTGTACCAAAACTATACCAAAACTACTTATAGCCCTATAACAGCTATTTTTATTCTCCTGTTTTCGGCTTTTGATGAGGAGCAAAAGGATTAACAACTTTAAGAAAATTCTTCGGAGGAGAAACAACAGCCTGAGAAGAAGGTGCAGGTTGAGTGGGGCGAGCATTACCCATGCCTAAATCTCCTTTCTTTAATGTTCCTACTACCAGAGAGCCAATATAATCAGCACTGGTATAAGTCATCTCAATACATTGACTGATATTTTCTAGACCTTTGTCGTCAATAATACCGTTACTGGTAGCTTTGTAAAACTGCACGGTAATACGGATGGGATAGCGATCATCCCGTTCTAGTTTGTAACTGCCCAACTCTATATGTTCGCCTTCATCCTCCCCATGTCCAATGACAGCATCTTCCATATCGCACCAGTCTGTTGCTCTTGCACTGTCCTTCAAGTCAAGAGTTCCACTACCAGAACAGGTATAACAATGATATTCTATATTTCCTTGATATTCTCTTTCCTTATGTTTGAGTGGCACTTGAACAATCATTACCATATTCACATCTTGAGCAATCGCTACTTGCTCGCGAGCTGCTTCAAGAGAAATACCTTGTCGGGTTGCCAGATCGGTTGCTAAATTTTCTTTATAATCGCTCAAACGTTCACCAGTCAAGCAAGCTTTCTGGCCATTGTTGTTGAAATAAATATTTTGTCCCCATTCTGCTAAATCCTCACCATTATCAATAACTGTCACACTGCTGCCTTCGGTAGAAATCAAAATAGCTAGAACCGCAGGGTTTCCTGATTCTGATTGATAATTAAATAATACTGGATTAAAACTACATTTGCCTTGATTGGGAATAGGTAAAAAACAAGCTTGAGCGCTTACCAAGACATGGGTATCTTTTTTTGTGAGTAGAGATTGACTTTCTGGATAAAATTTACTAGGATAACTGATTTACTGCTGTAAATTAGCCAGGTATTCCTCCAAACTCACTACTTCTAATTCTTTTCCTTTTTCATTCCCTACTTTAATTTTGACAAGCTCTAGAGGAACGTCACCTGTTCTATCTGTAAAGTTGGGATAGCGAATAACGGGTAAGAGTTCTCTACGACCTGGTTCTTCTGGATGGCGAACTTGAAGAGTCATATCACTGATATTAGGTCCCCAAACTGAACCAGGCGTTCGAGCAGTGTCTTCCCACATAACATTTACAACATTCAATCCCAGTTTTTTTACACGAGAGCATAGTTTTCTATCGTCGGTCATATTCACGACCCGATTCATTGCAGTATTAAATGAGTTATTAACTGTCATAAAAAGTATCCAAAAAATAGATAAAAATACTATACTATTTTGTTTGGGGAATACTAACCCATCCCCCAATTATTTATTATATTTATTAACCATTAATACGAGCAACAACTTGTCTATGCCATTCAGACAAAGTTTGCTCAAATTCTAGGTCATGCAGATGACCACGCCAGAGAATTAGAGCATCTTCCCCACTTTTCTGGTAATATCCTCGACGACGACCTACATCTTGAAAACCAAACTTATAGTATAAAGACAATGCAGAAATATTTGAAGCTGCAACTTCTAAGGTAGCTCGCTCTAACCCTCTTTCCCAAGCAGACCTCATTAAAGTGTATAGTAGTAGTTGACCAAAACCCAAGCGTTGGTATTGAGGATCGATTCCTAAAATAGTAATGTGTGCTTCCTCTAAGATAGCCCACAAACAACATACACCGATTATAGACTGATGATTATAGGTAATCTGTGATTGAAAGTTAGAGGATTTAAAGACAACTTCCTCATTTCTATCTTCAGTATTTTGGCTAATCACTAAAATCAGCATATCGCTATTAGGACTTTCTAACTCTCGCTGATAACCTTGAGCATTCCAGAGTCCACCAAAGCAAAGTAAATCCAATTCAACCACACTAGAAATATGCTCATGCCTCATTTTTTGAATTGTAATAATGGCCATAACTATGACACTCTAAATTTTAGATAAAAAATCAATCAAAAATTGACAAAATACAATAACTTCTACTTATTATATTTAGCTGAATCGTCGATAAGCCTCACACCATAGTTTTCAATCAATTTAGTATGAGATGAATCGATCGTAAATGAATGGGACATTGAGTCACATTCATTTACAAAAACTACTTTTGGCCTCAATAGTAAAAATTCATGTTATTCTAACAACAATAAAGTTAGTTTGTCCATGATGCGGACTGCTTATTAGTACAAGCTAAAGCCTAATCAAGAACAAGTTGCCACCATAGAATTGTAGCTAGATATGCTGGATGGGAACAGTTCCTATCTATTCTGAGTGTCAAAGCCTCCTTACCGTTAGGTCATCCGCAGGACTTAAATGCTAGAGCTGAAAACTATAGTTGTGAATCCCCAACACACTAGCCAAGATTGTTCAAATTGTGCCGAAAAAATCAAGAAACAACTATATAGATATAATTCATTCTTACCCGCATTGCGGCATAGTAATAGACCGGGATGTGAATAGGGCCATAAATATCAAAAATAGGGCGACAGGGCATTCCGTCCTTAAAGCTCTCTCTTGTCCGACGGGATACCGGGACGAGGAAACGAGAAGCCCACGCCATACTGTAAAGTAGACGTGGTAGTATGTAAAATATATCACTAAAGTATAACTCCGTAAAGCACTCATGGTATCAACCCAATCTGTAATAACCACCAACTCTGGACTTCAGTATTTGCCAAAATTAACAGAATCAGTTCAAGAAAGTTCACCCAATCAAGAACTTTTACCACTCACTGCTAAAGTTAACAATTTAGACCATTTAGAAATCGGAAGCTGGGATGTACCAGCATTAGTCGAGAAATTTGGCTCACCTCTGTATATTGTAGACGAATACACTCTCCGAACAGCTTGTCGTCAATATCGAGATGCACTTAAACAGTATTATCCTGGAGAATCTTTGGTACTTTATGCTTCCAAAGCATGGAGTAGTCTGGCAATATGTGCCTTATGTGGTTCTGAAGGTTTAGGTATAGATGTTGTATCTGGAGGAGAATTATATACAGCTATCCAAGCAGGTGTTAAACCTGACAAAATATACTTTCATGGCAATAACAAATCTCAGGCAGAATTAACTTTTGCCATCGAAACAGATTGTATAATTGTTGTTGATAACTGGCTAGAATTAGAAACATTAGCAGCTTTAAAGAAGGAACAAAAAGAGCAGCTACAGAATCCAATAAAAATAATGATTAGGTTTACACCTGGTATTGAATGTCATACCCACGAATACATTCGTACAGGTCATCTAGATAGCAAATTTGGATTTGACCCCAATCAACTAAATGATGTCTTTGCCTTCATAAGTAAAGAAGAATTATTATTACTTATTGGTATTCACGCTCATATAGGTTCCCAGATTTTTGAAGTTCAACCCCATCAAGATTTAGCAGATGTAATGGTAGATGGAATAACAACTGCTATGGCACATAATTTGCCAATCAAAGAAATTAATATCGGTGGTGGTTTAGGAATCCGTTATACTGAAGCAGATGACCCCCCTAGTATTGAAACTTGGGTTCATAAGGTTAGTACAGCAATGGTAAATGCTTGTCAAGCTAAACAGTTACCATTACCTAAACTATTATGTGAACCAGGACGCTCAATAATTGGACCTGCCTGTGTAACAGCTTATACTTTAGGGTCTCAAAAACAAATTCCAGACATTAGAACCTATATATCTGTAGATGGGGGAATGTCAGATAATCCTCGCCCAATAACTTATCAATCAGTCTATCGAGCAGTTATAGCTAACAGATTATCTGAAGCAACTACAGAAACAGTTACTATTGCTGGTAAACATTGTGAGTCTGGTGACATTCTCATCAAGAACGCTACCTTACCAGTAACTCAAGCAGGAGATTGTTTAGTAGTTATGGCTACAGGTGCTTATAACTACAGTATGGCTTCTAACTATAATCGTTTGCCAAGACCAGCAGCAGTTTTAGTAGGCAATAAGGAAGTTAATGTAATTTTACAAAGGGAAACTTATCAGGATTTGCTCAGTAAAGATACTTTACCAGAGCGAATAGCTATCAATGATAATAGTATTTGATTGGTAACAGAAAGCTAAAAGAATAGCAACTAATATGTTACCAATATAAAAGAGACCAAATTCAAAGTTGACACTAGATTAATAATTAAAGTTCAATGAAATCGGGTCTTAGTAATGACCCAGGCTTGATGCACTCCTTATTAATACATAGTATTGATATAGGACTGGTTCTAGCCCTGATATATATGGTGCTGGTCATCATAGGGGAACGTCGTACATTATGGATGGTAAGAGGCTTTATAGTCTTAATGTTGGCTTCGGCTTTAAGTCATTGGGCCGGATTAAGACTATTAAGTTTTGCCCTCAACAGCCTAGTGATTGGTTCTGCTGTCTCAATGGCAGTGATATTACAATCAGAATTCCGTAGGTTTCTCGAACAGTTGGGACAGGGAGAAATTCTCCAAATGTTTGGACACGATCGCCGAGTTCTACCTGAATCAGATAACATGATTGATGTAATAGTAGAAGCGATTAAACAACTGTCCCAAAATCGTATAGGTGCTTTGTTAATTATAGAAACAAATGGACCTATTGATGAAAGAGATTTTTCTGTACCTGGTGTAAAGTTAAATGCTGAACTTTCTAAGGAGCTATTACAAACTATATTTCAGCCAAAAACTTTATTACATGATGGAGCAGTTCTAATTAGAGAACGCAAGATTATGTCGGCTGGTGTGATTCTACCACTGTCTGAGAGAATAGCTTCCAGGCAATTAGGGACTCGTCATAGAGCGGCAATGGGAATTACAGAACAAGTGGAAAAATGCCTTTGTATAGTGGTATCTGAAGAAACGGGTTCTATTTCCCTGGCCGAAAAAGGAACTTTGAATCGGCCTTTAACAGGTAATAAACTAAAGGAGTTATTAGAGGAACGTCTATTTCTATCAGGTAGTGAAAAAAGTACAAATTCAATCCCTATACTTAGTCTTGGACGTCAAATAGGATCAAAAGGAACGAAATTAATTTCATGGGTACTTCGTCAAAGTCCATCAGCTACTGGAAAGAAAAGATGAATCAAGGAACTTGTTTACAAGATTTACCTGTTGATTTGAAACCAGAAAGGTTGCCTCATCATGTAGCTGTGATTATGGATGGCAATGGTCGTTGGGCAAAAGCTCGTGGTTTGCCTCGCATTATGGGTCATAGGCGTGGAGTAGAGGCCCTCAAGGATCTGCTACGATGCTGTAGAGACTGGGGTATAGAAGCTTTAACTGCTTACGCTTTTTCTAGTGAAAATTGGGGCCGACCTCTAGAGGAAGTTAATTTTTTAATGACTTTGTTTGAAAGAGTTCTGCGTCAAGAGCTACGAGAGATGATGGCAGAAGATGTTCAAATTAGATTTGTTGGTAATTTAAGTTCTTTGCCTCTATCTTTACAAGCTGAGATTAAACACTCAATGGAAATGACTAGGGAAAATCAGGGGATTAAGTTTACTGTAGCTACTAATTATGGGGGACGTCAGGAAATTATACAAGCTTGTCAAGCGATCGCCTCTCAAGTACAAAAAGGTATGCTCAAACCTGAAGAAATTAATGAAGCAATTTTTGAGCAATATCTTTATACTTTTGGCATTTCTCATCCAGATTTATTAATTCGTACCAGTGGGGAAATGCGAATTAGTAATTTTTTACTCTGGCAAATTGCTTATTCAGAAATTTATGTGACTGAGACATTTTGGCCTGACTTTAATCGTCCTGAATTTCATCGTGCTTTATACGCTTATCAGCAACGTGAACGCAGATTTGGAAAAATCTGATTGGTTCAGGTTAAACTAAGGTCCGGAAAAGATGACTGCTTCAAGATCCTGCCGAGTTAAGGAATATTTAAAAGATCGTTGAATGTCAGTACCATCAACACCTGCATCTATATAACGTACAGTAAGTTGATCGATATCAAGCAATAATTCTGCTTTCCAAGCTGGTCTTTCAACCCACCAACAGTGCAATTTTTCCAAATTTTGTTGGCAGCCATTTTCCTGAAGCCATTGCTCAATTTTTGGTAGAGGATGATTATATAAAGGAGTATCTGGGGTAGGAAGATTCATTTCTTTTATTTCTACAAAAAATATTTAGATTTTTTTGACGCTTTTCTATTATATAGCGCTTCTGGAATAGGTGAACCACACAATCAAAACAATAACCCTTCTAGGAAGGTTCCATGAAGCCTCCCTTATTTGGTCTAATAATTATGAAAACTTATCTAATTAAAGTTGTCGCTAATTATCGATTAGATGGAAAAAAATAGATCAAATTAAGACACAGGAGTAATTCGAGGTGTTTTATTCCAGGGATAGCTGAAATTCTTACATGACAATAGTTTTCCAGTTTTTTATATCATGTTCGGTATAAAAGTTATAATTAGGCTCGTAGTTGTGCTTTAGCCCTAATAATAACTATTCCAAGGACTAAAGCACAACTACAAACAAAAACTTTATTATAAGTAATTATCCGAACATGATATTAGTTATAAAGTGACAAGTCTAATATTTAATTTAATAGGAGATTTTGGTTTCTCTCACCTTCTAAAAATCTAGACAATCCTAGAAACGCTTCCCATATGTGACTGAAAGCAATTTTTGACTAACCTGTCCATAAACCTACTGGCACGCGAAGGTTAATTTTCCACTAAATTACCTTGAGTGAGGACTCCCTCTGGGGTTTTCATGAAAAGCGAAAAGTAGAGTCCAACTGCACTCCATTATTAATGCCAAAATCCTGTGATTCAAATATCCTTCTCAAGTATTAATCTAAAAAGCTCCATCTAACAACCTGGACATTCTGTAGATATTTGTCTAGAATTGTCTGAAAATTTAGACTTTAGAAAGCAGCAGATCATCTCTGAATTTGATAAAGTTAAAAAATTATGATGAGGATACTAGATATATAACTTAAATTCCTGGTGGTTCGATAGGTTGGATCGTGAATTCTGGACGTATGAGACCGATAATAATAGCTATTACCAAACAACCAATAAGAGCAAGGCCCATAATCAAAAGGGCAAATAACTCACCTGCAGATAATGGTCTATCTGTACTGTCTAAGTAGCTAGATAAATTTCTCCATTTTGAACGGGAGACATGAGTGCTCAAGTTAACTCTTTGCTCAAAATCATTTAGATACAAATGCCTGATCTTTTGATCGTACTCTAATCTTCTCTCGGAGTCCACTAAAGTAGCATAAGCTTCATTAATTTGCTGAAATTTAGCAGTAGCGATCGCTCGTGGCATATCTGTAGTATCTGGATGATAATGCTTACTTAATTCCCGATATGCTTTTCTAATTTCTTGATTAGATGCTTTTGGATGGAGTCCAAGTAAAGAATAATAGCTCACATCCAAAGGAGTATATTTTGACATTCTTCAAATTCTTGTAACTTTATCCCACTAAATTGATTTTTGCCAATAGTTATCTTTTTATTTACTGATTTCTGTTGACAGAATAGCAACTATAATTATTTAGTATTGAACAATCACGAACTGGAGAGTACAAAGTTCTTCTAAAAAACGATTTGCTTATCTGACTGAAAGTCTTACTGGAAAGGGCTTACAGCACCTACAGGTATGAATGGATAGTTTCTAAGCTTGAGTTGCTAAAAGCCTTAGCTAGCAATAGTTATTCAAAGAACTTCGCACTGTCTAGTCACGAAAGATTATTTTTTTTTCAATTATCTACGAGATTGAGTGAATTAATCCCAAGATTTAGATAGTTTTTAATGTTCTAAATCAGTCTCATCCCACTCAACTTTTCAAATAATCAATCAATACCGATCGTAATGATTACAGACTAGAAAACTTGGAAAAGCTTAAATTTCAATCATTCCATTCCCCTCTTGGTGGGAGAGGGGGGTTTCTCTGAAGGGTTAGAGCTAACTCATCTTCTGGGAGTCCTCCTCTCAACCACTGACGAAGCGCACTTTCAATCACTTTGCTAGGGTCATTTGTTAAATGCTTAACTTGATCTAATAACCCAGGATCTATATTTATAGATAATTCCACTTTCTCCAGAGACTTTTGCCGATCAACTTTAGGCTCATTCATAACAAGACAATCCTAAATTTAGAAAAGTTATATAATATACTAATATCTAGCAACTAATTTAACTATTTTACTAACAAATATGATGAATTTGTATATTTATATAGTCCACTTTTAAAACTACATTTTATATATCTATCACATTAGGATTTATTTGTCAAACCATAAAATAAATATCTGAGTAAATGATGTTTACCAGTAATATATTTGATTTTTAACAGTGACTGGAACAGAAATAAGGCAAGGCCAAAAATTTAAGAATTAAAATATGTTAAGAAAATAGATAGATTTTACTGAGACCATAACAAAAACACGGCAGCTCAAATTATTAAAAAAAATATGACAAAAGTTCCTGTATCTCACATTCGTAATTTTTCCATTATTGCCCATATAGACCATGGAAAATCAACCCTAGCAGATCGCCTCCTACAAGCAACTGGCACAGTGGCAGACCGTGAAATGAAAGAGCAATTTTTAGACACAATGGACTTAGAAAGGGAGCGTGGCATCACAATTAAACTACAAGCTGCCCGCATGAATTATAGTGCTAAAGATGGGAAAGAGTATGTATTAAATCTAATAGACACACCTGGTCATGTAGATTTTTCCTATGAAGTATCGCGGTCTCTAGCAGCTTGTGAAGGTGCTTTATTAGTAGTAGATGCTTCCCAAGGAGTAGAAGCTCAGACCTTAGCTAATGTCTACCTAGCTTTGGAGCATGACCTAGAAATTATTCCAGTATTAAATAAAATTGACCTTCCAGGGGCAGAACCAGAACGGGTAAAACAGGAAATAGAAGAAATAATTGGCTTAGACTGTTCGGGGGCAATTTTAGCATCTGCCAAAGAAGGAATAGGAATTGCTGAAATTCTAGAATCAATTGTCCAATTAGTACCATCACCACAAGATACTATTGATGAACAATTACGCGCCCTAATATTCGATAGTTATTATGACCCATATCGAGGGGTAATTGTATATTTCAGAGTTATGGATGGGACTATTGCCAAAGGCGATCGCGTCCGACTCATGGCATCAGGAAAAGAATATGACGTAGATGATCTAGGAGTTCTATCTCCCACCCAACAACCAGTAAAAGAACTCCATGCAGGAGAAGTTGGTTATTTCGCAGCAGCTATTAAAGCAGTGGAAGATGCAAGAGTTGGAGATACAATTACTCTAGCCAAAAAACAAGCCAAAGCTCCTTTACCTGGTTACACTGAAGCTAAACCTATGGTATTTTGTGGGTTATTTCCTACCGATGCTGACCAGTTCCCAGATTTACGAGAAGCACTAGACAAACTGAAACTTAATGATGCGGCTTTGTCTTATGAAGCAGAAACATCAAGTGCCATGGGTTTTGGATTTCGGTGTGGATTTTTAGGATTGCTCCACATGGAAATTGTCCAGGAAAGATTAGAGCGAGAATATAGCTTAGATTTGATTGTTACTTCTCCATCAGTAGTTTACCAAGTAACTACTAGTACAGAAGAAGTTATTCTGGTTGATAACCCAAACTTATTACCAGATCCTAATCACCGAGAAAAAATCGAAGAACCTTATGTACGAGTAGAAATGATTACTCCAGAAGAATATGTAGGGACATTAATGGAGTTGGGTCAATCAAGACGGGGTGTATTTAAGGATATGAAGTATCTGGCTCAAGGCAGAACTACTTTAATATATGAGATACCTTTGGCAGAAGTAGTCACAGACTTTTTCGACCAAATGAAATCTCGGTCTCGTGGTTATGCTAGTATGGAATATCATCTTATAGGCTATCGTGAGAATCCTTTGGTTAAGTTAGATATTATGATTAATGCTGAACCAGTGGATGCTTTAGCTGTAATCGTACATAAAGATAAAGCTTATGGAGTAGGTCGTGCTTTGGCAGAAAAGCTGAAAGAATTAATTCCCCGCCATCAGTTTAAAGTACCAATTCAAGCATCTATCGGTTCCAAAGTTATTGCCAGCGAACATATTCCCGCTTTACGGAAAGATGTTTTGGCTAAATGTTATGGTGGGGATATTAGTCGTAAGAAAAAATTACTACAAAAACAAGCTAAAGGTAAAAAGCGGATGAAGTCTTTGGGTACAGTAGATGTCCCACAAGAAGCTTTTATGGCAGTTTTGCGATTAGATTAATAATCAAAGAAGGTAGTTTTTTAAAGATTTGATAAGCTTTCTCTACCGAGGTATTTCAGACCCACACTTTGTTAGTGTATGATGGAATTTGATGTGGTTCTTCAATTATCCATTGAAAACCACAACAAATTACAATCCTCGTTCTTTGGAAATAATGAGAATATTAGTAACAGGTGGCGCGGGTTTTCTTGGTTCTCATCTCATCGATAGATTAATGGAACAAGGCCATGAAGTCCTCTGTCTCGATAATTTTTACACAGGAACTAAACGCAATATTTATAAGTGGTTGAATCATCCTTACTTTGAATTAATTCGCCATGATATTACAGAACCCATCAGATTAGAAGCAGATCAAATTTATCATCTAGCTTGTCCTGCTAGTCCTATACATTATCAGTACAACCCTGTCAAGACAATTAAAACAAATGTGATGGGGACATTGAATATGTTGGGGTTAGCTAAAAGAGTAAAAGCAAGATTCTTTTTAGCTTCTACATCTGAGGTATATGGAGACCCAGATGTACATCCTCAAACAGAAGAGTATAGAGGTAATGTTAATTGTATTGGCATTAGATCATGTTACGATGAAGGGAAGCGAGTAGCAGAAACTTTAGCATTTGATTACCATCGCCAAAATAAAGTTGACATTAGAGTAGTCAGAATTTTTAACAGTTTGACTGGAGACCAAAAGGTACTTTATTACATTGGTGAAAATCTCTATTATGAAACTTTTGCTGAATGTTATGACAGGATTAATGGAGATATATCTAATGTATCAGTACCTTGTTTTGATGAAAATTCTCAAACAGTAATTAAACCAATTTCTGCAATTTGGAAACATCATGTCAAGAAGAAAGGTTTTAATATAAAAACTACTTGGGGTAAGCAGATAAAAATTACAGAAGACCATAGTTTATTTACTAGAGATGAAAATAATAAACCTCAAGCAGCTTTTGGAAATGACCTAAAGGTGGGAGATGAAATTGGAGTTCCCAGTTATATCAGCTTTTTGGAACAACCTTTAGAACCATTCCACATTACAGACAAGATTTCAAGCAAAGAAGAAATATCTGTAGAAAGTGAGGAGATAATTTCCTATCTAGAAAAATATGGAGATAAAATTCGGGAGTATTTATTGGCAAAAGGTTTAAATCCTAGTCAACTTTATTCCACACTGAAAAACTACGAAGCAAAAAATCAAATTCCTAAGCATCTATGGGAATATTTAGAACTTCCTCTATCCGAAAAAGAAAAAATTTGCTACTCATCTACAAAAGCAGTTAAAAATTGGATAGAAAATGTAGAAGAATTTTTATGGTTATTAGGGTTTTATGTAACTCAAGGAAGTTTGATACAAGATAAATTATTGCTCAAAGGAGAAGCTAAAAAACTAGCAAAAGTAATAGAAATAATAGAAAGAATATTTGACTATAAGTCAGAAATTGATGAAGCAGGATATATAAGTATTGAGTCAAAAATCCTGGTTGATTTAATCGCAGATGGATTGAATTTTGGTAAGAAAGAAAAAGATATTCCTAATTGGATTTTACAACTTCCTCCAGAACAATTAACTAGCTTTTTACAGGGATTTGCTGAAGGGAACGATATAGAAAATCAACTAAATTCAAAGCTGGAATTTAAGATTGATAGTCAGTTAGTCACAGAAAAATTAGTATTAATTCTAGCTAAGTTTGGTTTAGTAGCAGATGTCTCAGAAACAGAAGAACAAATTTACCGGATAATAGTAAAGGGATTAGAAGATAACAATATCCAGAATTTATCTAACGTTCAGCAGAAAATATCAGCCAAAACTACAGGTGATATTATCTGGGCAAAAATAGAAAGTATTGAAGAATTTGAAATAGATGATTATGTCTACGATTTCTCAGTACCAAATTATGAGAACTTTATAGGGGGAAGCTACAGCATTTTTGCTCATAATACTTATGGACCTAGAATGTTAGAAAATGATGGTCGAGTTGTTAGCAACTTTATCGCACAAGCCTTAAAAGGAATACCACTAACAGTCTATGGCGATGGCTCCCAAACCAGAAGTTTCTGTTATGTTTCAGACTTGGTAGAAGGGTTTATCAGGTTAATGAATCAAGATTTTATCGGACCAGTTAATATAGGGAACCCTGGAGAGTATACAATACTAGAATTAGCTCAGAAAATTCAAGAAATGGTTAATCCAGATGCAGAGATAACATATAAGCCTCTGCCACAAGATGACCCAAAACAGCGACAACCAGATATTACTCGTGCAAAAAAATATTTGGGTTGGGAACCTACTGTTCCTCTCGAAGAAGGGTTAAAATTGACTATAGAAGATTTTCGAGAGCGGCTCAAAAATGAACCGCCAAAAAGCTAAAAGGGTGCGGGGATGAGCGGAAATAAATCGTAACAACTTAATCCCCACGAAAAATTTTTGTGTTTTTTCCTGTTAAAAATTTTGAGGATATAAATATGCGTGTTTGCGTTATTGGTACTGGTTACGTTGGTTTAGTTACAGGAGTTTGTCTTTCTCATACAGGACATCATGTAATTTGCGTAGACAACAACGAAGAAAAAGTCAAGTTGCTAAAATCAGGACAGTCTCCAATTTACGAACCAGGACTCTCGGAACTAATGCAGGGTTGCACTAAAGCAGGGTTGCTAGAGTTTACATCTGACTTGAAAGCAGGGGTAGATCACGGAGATATTTTATTTATCGCTGTTGGTACTCCCCCACTACCTACCGGGGAAAGTGACACTCGCTATGTTGAAGCAGTAGCTAAGGGGATCGGCGCTCATTTGACTACAGGTTATAAAGTGATTGTCAATAAATCAACTGTACCTATTGGATCTGGTGACTGGGTAAGGCGGATAGTTTTAGATGGGGTTGAGGAACGTAAAAAAGAAGAAGGGGGAACTGGTACCGATATTGAAGCAGAATTTGATGTAGTTAGTAACCCAGAGTTTTTGCGCGAAGGTTCCGCTATATTCGATACTTTTAACCCAGACAGAATTGTATTGGGTAGTAACAGTCAAAAGGCGCTAGACATGATGCAGGAGCTTTATGCACCTCTGGTTGAACGAAAATTTGCTGACGATCCTTCGCTCCCACAAGTGCCAGTTGTAATGACAGATTTGAGTTCCGCAGAGATGATTAAATATGCTGCTAACTCTTTCTTGGCAACAAAGATTAGTTTTGTGAATGAGGTTGCTAATATTTGCGATCGCGTCGGTGCAGATGTGACTCAGGTTGCTAAGGGTATCGGGTTAGACTCTCGCATTGGTAATAAGTTTTTACAAGCTGGTATCGGTTGGGGTGGTTCCTGTTTCCCTAAAGATGTTTCTGCTTTAGTTCATACTGCTGATGACTATGGTTGTGAAGCAAATTTATTGAAAGCAGCAGTTGAGGTGAATAAGCGTCAACGGATGATAGCAATAGATAAGTTACAGCAGGCGCTGAAAATTCTCAAGGGTAAGACTATTGGGTTATTGGGTTTGACGTTTAAACCTGATACTGATGATATGCGGGATGCACCTTCTCTAGATTTGATTCAAGAGTTGAACAGGTTGGGTGCGAAGGTGAAAGCTTACGATCCAATTATTTCTCAGTCTGGTATGCGTCATGGTTTAACAGGTGTGGTAGTTGAGACTGACCCAGAAAGACTTGCTGATGGTTGTGATGCTTTGGTATTGGTGACAGACTGGAAACAGTTTGAGAAATTAGATTATGCTAAGATGGCAAAGTCGATGGAGCATAATTTGTTTGTTGATGGTCGTAATTTCTGCGATCGTAAAGAGTTGGAAGCTGCTGGTTTTCAGTATGTAGGAATAGGTCATTAAAAATCTTTTAGCAGTTAGCTTTTAGGTTTCAGCAAGCATAGAAATATATTGAAAAATCATGTAGGGACGTTCCATGGAACGTCCCTACTGTTTGACATGATATTAGACTTGTCGCTTTATAAGCTTAAAAATTCCCGAAAGCCTTGTCCTGTAAGGATTATAACCATTAGCAAGTAAAAACGCCTTAAATTTTTGCTCTGTCTAGGTTTGAGCAATTTTTCCCCTCTATTTAGCGACAACTCTATTATATAAAGTCTTTCAATTCCTCTTATTATTTAGAACATTATTTTTTAACAATGGTATTACTTTTGATTTTTAACTTTTGAATGCATGATTTCCCTAAACAATTAATCAACTTGAAAGAAAAGAATAATATCTCCT
The DNA here is from genome assembly GCF_050015995.1 of Dapis brunnea BLCC-M229. Taxonomy (NCBI): domain Bacteria; kingdom Bacillati; phylum Cyanobacteriota; class Cyanophyceae; order Oscillatoriales; family Microcoleaceae; genus Dapis; species Dapis brunnea. The sequence continues at coordinate 40,755 of NZ_JBNHEP010000200.1, forward strand.
TTGATTTCAGTTTCTGCAGTCGTAAAGTGAGCTTGTGCTAAGAGAATAGTATGAGCAGAAGAAGATATCATATTGTCTAAAAGATGATCGAGAGTATTTTCTAAATATTTAGGAACAGCATATTCTAGGCTTTTTGTCATGGCATTATATAGAATCCGGTTATATAATATATGTTGATAATTCTATAAATTACTTCAATATTGAATAGAACCACCTCCCCATCTCCCCATCTCCCCCAACCATATAATAAGTATTCAACCGGATTTGATATTACTCATAGTTCCCATAACAGTATTTAAAACCACTACGACAAATTAATGAAACAGCGATCGCTCCCAAACAGGTCTCACTTATTTTTGTTGGTGGCCTACTGATAATTTATCAAGGGCTTGAAGAGTAGCGTTCGCGGTAGCGTTGCGTAGCAGTATCGCTCAGATTTTACACAAACGATGCTACCGGACATAATATTAAGACCTGCTGTGCGTACCGAATACTATATTAAAACTCGCTTAGTCATTTTAGGAGCAGAAATTCTATTTAGTCGCATTGTCGAATTCAGACCCTATGGTTTAGCGATCGCCTGGGGGGTTACGCCAGGGCAAACACATCTAATTTTTTTTGACAAATGACCAAGAAGATAAATTCAAATATCAAAAAAATTGGGTCGCGCAACCCCGCTTTGATCGGCGAAATGTTTTTGGAGCCTTGCTCAAATCTCCCTTACAAAAACAACTTCTGACTTCTGACTTAGTTAAAATTGGGCTCGTAGTTGGGCTTAAGGAAAAAGATAAGTATTTCATGGGCTAAAGCCCAACTACAAGCAACTAAGCATTCTTGCTTATAAAGATACTCTAAAAACGGCGACATTTGCTTATTAAGCCTAAACCTGTAACTCCGAGTAAAGCTAAAACGCTAGTTGGTTCGGGAATAGAACTCGACTCTGCAACTTGTAACTTACCAAACAAACCATCAGCTTCGTCATTAGGACCTGCTGCAAAGTAGAGATGATTTGTCTCACCCAAGCTAGCACCATTGCCAAAAATTAGTCCCCATAGTCCCTCTATTTCAATAGGATTACCTGATTCATCAGTTAAAAAACCAATTTGTTCGCGGGAAGTGCGGTCGTAACCAACAATTCTTCCATCTCCAAAGTTAGCAACTAACAAACTATTACTAAATTCGCCAAAATCATCTGGTGCGATCGCTACACCCCAAGGTGCATTTAATAGATTTTCGTTAGCATCATCGGTATCTGGCCCCCATATATTGAGTAAATTGCCCTCAATATCATATTCAGCTAGTCGTCCTAAACCTGCTGCGGCTAGTTCTTCACCTGGTTCATCACTCAATTTTGCATAGGCAACATAAAGCGTACCATCGAGATTTTGAATATTGAAAGGAGCATATTCTTCACCAAAAGGATTCTCAAATAAAAAATTAGATGTAATATCATTGAATTTTTTATCCCAAACATCTATCCCTGGGGATGTTGGACTAAAATCAGCAGCAAACAGGAGATTATTCTCTTCCTGGATAGTCCCTGCCATACCTTTATAGATTGCAAAATTATCGTTATCTGGATTACTATCAGTATTTTGGGGTGCAAATTCAGAATTGTCTGCAACTACTAGATATTCAACAGGTCTGAGTATACCTTCATCTGTAGGTACTTCTGTCCAAGCTGAGAGAGTTCCGCCCTCTTCTACTGCAAAAAATCGACCAGGTCCAGTAATTGTTCCTAAGTCTGGATTGTTTGGATCGAGTAACATTGTTACCTCAAAATCCGACGGATGGGAACTAAAAAATTGCCCAGTTGGAGCACCTGCAATTCCTGCGGGAGCATTGGGCGATGTAGGGATGGTGACAAATTTTAGATCGTCTTGAAATAAGGGTGTTCCACCAACATCTCCAACATAAGTAGTCACAGTTCCAGAATCAGCATTAGTCACCCAAAAGTGTCCGCCAAATCCAGCAGGACGGATGGCTAAACCCCAAGCATTGACAACTAATGGATCGAGGATCTGGGGATCGAAGTCTGGATTGTTTGAGACAAGATTTGTCTGAAAGTATGCTCCAAATGCTGGAGTTGTTCCACTACTTATAACCAGAGTAATAAGAGTTGTTTTTAATAGATTGAAAAATTTCATCCAAAAGTTCCTCAGATTTTAAGGTTTATTTAATTTCAAAAATTAGTCTTAATAGAAAAGACTTTTAATAAGTTATCATAAAAATTTTAAAAGTCATCTAAAATTTTTATAAATTATTGTTAGTAATGACGATTATCCCAAGAATATTCTGATAGTCAGAACGGTAGAAAATGAGCAACCCGTAGCAACTTTTTCCCTTGATACGGAGTTAATAGGTTATATTGTTAGTCCAGATGGTCTAACTATTGTCGCGGGACCTGCTGGGTAAACTATATTTTCTGCGCTTAGAAGTAGATTAATTTCAAGTTATATGATGTCCGGATAATAATTGATAAAAAAGTTTTTGTTTGTAGTAGGACTTGAGCAACATCTATACTTCTTGCTCAAGCTCTACTACGAGCTTTCTCAAGGCAAAAGATTTCTAAGTTCCGCCTAATTTTAACCATTCATCAGGAAGCACATTGGCAACTAAATCGAAATTACCACTACCATCTGGTTTAATAACATAAGCCATACCCTGTGGATCGGGATAAATACCTGTTGAAGCTTCAAATAGATCGTCGTGACCAACAATCACAGTATTTGTTCCTTGTAGAGGGACTGCTGTTAACATTGGGTCTAACCTTGCTTTCATGTCAACTATTTGTTGATCGCTGTAGTCTTCAGCTTTAGGAAAGTTGAGGTCGCCATTTTTCTCGTATTTACCAAAGGCTAAATCTGCTGTTTGCCAAGCGCGACAATACTGACTAGAAATCACTTTATCAAAGGGAATAGCATTTTTGCGAAACCCTTCCCCAATACTTTTAGCTTGTTTCCATCCTACCTCACTGAGCGTTCTTTGAGTCGCACAGTTGCCCATAACTGCTGTTACTTGATCGGCATAATCTTTCTCAGTTTGAGCGTGACAAATGTAAATGACATAACCTCCTTGTTTTAAGGCATTAAGAAGAGCTGTGCCACTGAGCTTATCCTTAAAGTTAGCATTGGCTATTTCTCCCTCAGTCATAGTTTGAGCAGTGGCTTCGCCTGGATTTGTTGTATCATTTGCTGTATCGCTGGAAGGAGAGCTACATCCAGTCAAAACCATTGTAGTAGCTAAAGTTGTGGCACTGATAAGACAGAGAAATTGATTTTGTAACAATTTAGGCATCTTACACTTTTTAATTGAGAATTTATATCATATAATAGCTTAATACAATTACCTAATATTTATTAATATATAACTTTGGTTTTTTGATAACCTGCTTATCCAAAAAATGAGTTCAAAGAAGTCAGAAGTTGTTTTTGTAATATCATATCTGGTTGAATAGTTATATCAAATCCGGTGAAACAGTTATAGAAAGGTTTAAGTGGTAATTGAGTCAACCCACCCCTAACCCCTCCTGGGAGGCAGGGCTGTTTCATTCTCACTAAGCGTGTAGAATTATAGAGTAAGGAGCAGATTCTGACCCAGATTTTGGCCAATATTAG
>NZ_JBNHEP010000201.1:0-14826 GCF_050015995.1 Dapis brunnea BLCC-M229
TATTGTAGACCAAGCATTATAGTCTAATTTTACCAGTTAAGTTGTGTAAGTCCCAGTAGATGTCCCACAAATTCAATACAGGTTTGATGCTCAAGGGGCAACACATCTGTAGGTGGAGCGATCGCTTTTATCACTTATTATTCGGACATCATATAATATACAATCCGGTTGAATAGTCGTCATTGCGACGAAAGGAAGCAATCTCAGGAGTTGAGGAGATTGCTTCCTTTCACTCCGTTCCAGTCGCAATGACTTGAGATAGTAATTATCCGGACATCATATAACTACAAAAAAAAGCAGATGAATCTAGCTGTTAGATTCACCCGCTCTCAAGTCGATGAAATGTTATTTATCAAAATAATTGGGTCTAAAGCCCCGCCTTTTAAGGCGAAATATTTTTGGAGCGTTGCTCTAATCCCCTACTTCCCCTCCTGGCTCCCCTCCTAGGAGGGGTTAGGGGTGGGTTAACTTCTGACTTCTGACTTCTGACTTCTGACTTCGTTAACGGCGTCGTCTACCACCAAAACCACTGGTTCGACGAGAGGGTGATGAAAACCCACCACTACCAAAACTACGACGTTGTTGGCGAGGTTTTGCTTTGTCGGAGCGACGCAAGTCACTGGCACCAACACCACTACCTGTAGAACGATTTGTATTTTGCTGTTGTTTACGAGTTGTATTACTCCTAGTAGAGTTAGTTACACCAGTGGAACGTAATGTTTGTCGATTTTTCACTGCTGCTGGTGGAGCTTGATAACGATCTTGATATCGGTTAACAGCTTGGGTGTAGCTGCTGCCATATCCGCCATACCCAGTCATTACTCCACCTGATTGATAAACTGGTGGTACATAATATTGAGGGCGAAACAACATACTACTAATTGCTCCGCCAACTACTTGACCTGCTATTGCTCCGGCAAAAGGTGTCCAGAAGTTAGACTCCCGACGCACAATAACTGTTTCTTGTCTACCTGTTTGCGGGTTAGTTTGGGTTTCAGTTACGTTGTGTACATATTCAATTTTAAAGTCTGGTTTAATGTGTAAACTAGCTTGGTTGCCATTAATGTTAGCATAATTGGTTTTGCCTTCCTGAATTTCTTCCTCAGTTAAACTTGCCATTTGCAAATCTGTAGTAGTATAAATTGGCGGTTTACCTGAAGGGGTATTTAACAACATTAAGGAATATTCGCCGTTGCCGTCATTATAGGTTGCTTGTTGTACGGGATATTCTCCTTGACTTACTTGGTTAGGGTTTCGGTTAGAGTTTTGGTTAGATGAGATATTGGGATTTGAGTTTTGATATGAGGTAGTGTTGGAACTGCCACAGGCGACTGTTGTCCAACACAATGTTAAACACATAAACAAAACGGTCAATTTACGCAACATATTATAATTTGCTCCTAAAATAACTTTGAGTGAGTTCTACTTATTATTCTACCTTGATTTGGCTTTTGAGAAGATAATATAGTGCTACGCGCAACTCAAAAGTCAAAAGTATAGCGCTACGCTTAAGTCAAAAGTTAAAAGTCAAAAGTCAAAAATAATCCCTGACTTAGTTTGAGCATTGATAAGTGTCCTAACTGTAATGCGTAGTGGTATACGAAATCCAGTTTTAGAGGTGCATTAGAAAATGGGGCGATGGGGTGATTACGAAAAAAGCTAATGTACAGTTTTAGCTGTGTCAGTTTACTACTGGACCGACACACCTTAAATGGTGCGCTACGACGGATTGCTTAATGCCTTTCATAGTCTGAACTTAAGCCGTCTAACGCACCCTACTGCTACTGCTAACGCACCCTACTAGACTGTTTCATCTTAAATGTTGCAATAGATGTAGGTTGGGTTGAGGGACGAAACCCAACAACAATCTTTCTCCCCTACTCCCCCACTCCCCTACTCCCTAATGCACTATTTTAGGTGAAACAGTCCACTACTGCCGTGTCAAGACTAAAATTGTGGGTTAAGAGCGAGCAACCTTGGAGACCTCTGCCCCAACCCCTCTCCTGCAAGGAGAGGGGAGATTTCCCCCCCTTCCCTCCTTCCCCCTTTCAAAGGGGGGTAAGGGGGGATAGTTGTGGGGTTGGGGGGTTAGGTTTTTTAAGCCACATTTTCAAACTTGACACGCCACTACAATTTTGCACTAAATTAGCTGTGTCAGTCTACTACTACAATGACATATCTAAAATGTTGTAATAGTAGGGGCGGGTTCCGCGTTAAATTAGTGAGGTTCAACCTGAGATTAGATGAACCCGCCCAATTATATAACGGACTATTTTAGCTGTGTCGGTCCACTACCTACTTAAAATACCTCGAAATTGACAAAAATATTTTCATTGCTACAACATTGCATAACTGTTAAATTAGCTGAAATATAATAGTTGGAAAATCCCATCTATATTTCCATAAACTATGAAAATGGTTCGCTTTGGCCATCCATTATCCCTATTAATGCCTTTACTTGCCGCTTTGGCAACAACTCCTGCTAAAGCACAACCCATAACCCCCGCTAATGATGGTACAGGTACAACTGTCAATCAAAACGGCAACCAATTTAATATCCAAGGAGGCACTCGTAGTGGAGGGAATTTATTCCATAGCTTTGACCAATTCAACGTTAATTCCGGCCAAACTGCTAACTTCCTCACAACGCCGGACACTACCAATATTCTCGGTAGAATTACAGGTGGAAATGCTTCTTATGTTAACGGTCTCATTCAAGTTATCGGTGGTAACTCTAACCTCTACTTGATGAACCCCGCAGGCATAATGTTCGGTCCGAATGCTAGCCTCAACATACCCGCCTCATTCAGCGTTACGACTGCTACAGGTATTGGTTTTGACAACAATAATTTCTGGTTTAAAGCGATCGGCACAAACGACTACTCAAAATTAGTTGGAAACCCAAGTGGATATAGATTTAATGTATCTAACCCAGGCGCTTTAGTTAATGAAGGAAATTTAAGTTTAAACCCTGGAGAAAATCTAACTTTGTTGGGGGGAACTGTTATTAATACTGGGGAACTTTCCACAGCAGGGGGTAATATCGCCATTGCAGCAGTAGAAGGTGGTAGTACCCTGAGAATATCACAACCAGGACATTTATTAAGTTTAGATGTAGGGACGTTGCATGCAACGTCCCTACAAGATGGGGAAGATACTAATATTACCCCTTTATCTTTACCAGAACTTTTAACAGGAGGGAATATAACTCACGCTTCATCTGTTACTGTTAATGCTGATGGTGATGTGGTATTGACAAATTCAAATACTTTAGTTGCGGATACTCCTGGTACAACCATAATTTCTGGAAGTGTCAACGTTTCGATCCCCCCTAACCCCCCTTATGAAGGGGGGGACAGTGGAAATATCCCCCTTTTTAAGGGAGGAAATATTAATTTATTAGGCGATCGCGTAGCTCTCATTGATACAAATATTAACGCTGATGGCATAAATGGTGGGGGAACAGTATTAATAGGTGGTGACTTTCAAGGTAATGGAATAATTCCTAATTCTCAGCAGACTTTTGTGAATAATAATTCAATTATTTCGGCCGATGCGATTATAAATGGAGATGGAGGAAGAGTAATAATTTGGTCGGATGGAATTACTAATTTTGGCGGAAGTATTACTGCAAAAGGAGGAGAATTTTCTGGTAATGGAGGGTTTGTTGAAGTTTCGGGAAAACAACAACTAATATTTGATGGGACTGTAGATGTTAGTGCAGCATTTGGAAATACAGGCACAATTTTATTAGACCCAGAAAATCTCACGGTGGGAGACTCAGAAAATACATTAGCTCAGTCAGAAGAAAATAATTATGAGATTGAGTCTACAGAGAATACCGATAATTCCGAAATAGAAACACCAGAGAATAATTCCGAAGTTGAACCTAATGAAAATAGTGATTCAGATACAACAGAAAATCCCGATAATTCCGAAGTTGAACCTGAGGAAAATATGGAAAATTCAGAAACAGCAGATTCTACAAATACAGAAATTGCCGATAATTCAGAAACAACAGAAACAGAAATACCAATAGACCCCTTTGCTCAAGATGAAAATGCTGACGTGACAATTTCTGCCGAAAATCTAGAAGACTTATCAGGAGAAATAATTCTCCAAGCAGACAATGATATAACCATAAATGAAAAAATCGAAACCGACTCACCAGTAGAAGTTAAAGCCGGACGAAGTATTAATATAAATGCCGATATTGATACATCAAGTGGCAATGGAAATATTACACTATTTGGAAATGATAATAACGCCAATATCGAAAATCGTAGCGAAGGTTTAGCATCCATAAATCAACAAGAAGGAACAACATTAGATGCTGGCAGTGGAACTATCGCAATTAGATTAGGAGGATTAGGAGAAATAGGAGATATAAATCTAGCTTCTTTAACCACAGAAGGACGAATAATACTTAATGCTAATAGTGGCAATATTACTCAAGTTTCAGCCAATAATTTAATAACAGCAGACAAAGCAATTTTAAGAACTCGTGGAGGAGGAGGAATTGGATTATCGGATACTCCACTAAGATTTGATGTGAATAATTTAGAAGCACTTACAGGAAAAGGTGGAATATTTATAGATGCAATTTCATCTCTAACTGTAGGTGAAGTAAATGGGCAACTAACAGGGATTTCTACTGGAGGTAGACAAGGTAAAATTCAATTAAATGTGGATGGAGATATTAATATTGAAGAAGGAATAGAAGCGGGAAATAATGTGAGGTTAACTGCTAGTGACAATGTAAATATTAATGCGGATATTAATACAGAAAATGGCGATGGAAATATTTTCATTCAAGGGAATAATGGAGAAGGTAAAGGAAATATAATTCAAGGGGAAGGAACAAATTTAGAAGCAGGCAGTGGCACGATTAGAATTGAGTTGGGGAATGTCGAGGAAGTTGGGGATATTACTCTAGGAAATTTAACCACAACAGGTCGAGTTTTTGTGAATGCGAATGGTGGAAATATTGAGAGTGTTGATCAGAAATCCTTGATAAGTGGGGGTAGTATTTTATTTGAAACTTCTGGGAGTGGAGGAATAGGTTTATCGGATTTGCCTTTGCGGTTAGAAGGAGAAAAATTAGAGGCAGTAGGAGGAAGTGGAGGAGTATTTTTTGACGTATTGGGAGGAATAAATATTGGTGGATTTAAGGAAAATGTAACAGGAATTTCAACTGCTGAAGGTGGAGATATTGAACTTTCGGCAGAAAATAAAATTACAGTTGTTGAAGAAATTTCTACGAAGGTAAATGAAGGAGATGCCGGAAATATAATTATTGAAAGTAGTAATCGTGGAATTGATACAACAGCAGGTGAAATTAATGCTAGTTCCGAATTAGGAAATGGAGGTAATATTACTCTCAATGCTACTAAGAATATTTTGACAGGGGATGTGGATGCTAGTGCAGGGGAGAGTGGTACAGGGGGCGATATTAAAATAGAAAGTCAGACAACTTCAGTTAATACCACGGGAGGTAAAATTGATGCAAGTTCCATTGATGGAGATGGAGGAAATATTGAGATTACAGCAGGAAAAGATATTAGTACAGGTGACATTATTTCTGGTGTTGGGGAATTTATTTCTACAACAAACTCTGATAGTACCCAAAATTCTAATACAATGGTAATTAGTAGTACTGTAAATCAGACTGTGAGTTTAGATGAGGGTACTATTAATCCCACAGTTGATGAAATCAATACTCAACCCTTGGAAAGTGATGGTGGAAATATAACTATTACCGCCCAAAACAATATTCAATTACAGGGAGAAATCAACTCAAACTCTTTCTTGGGAAATCCAGGAGAAATTAGTATTACTAGCAGTGAGGGTGCGATATCTACTCAATATGTTTCAGGGGGAAACATCTCCATTCTAGCTGGGGGTAATATTCAAAACAGACAGATAAACGCCTCATCAACTGATGGTAATGCTGGTGGAAATGTTACTATTGACAGTCGTAGTGGTAGCATTGACATCTCAAATGGTGCAGTTGGTACTTCTGCTCAGAGTAGCACAGCAAATTCTAATAGTAACGGAGGAGATATTTCTATCTCTGCTGATGGTGATATAAATATAAATACAGCTAACCTTGCTTCTAGCGGTACTCAAGCAGGTGATATTACTCTTGAGAGTCGTAACGGTAATATTGATACCAGCAATGGCTCAATATCAACAGGCAATGGGGGAGATATTTCTATAACAGCTTTAGAAAATATTAGTATTAATTCTGATATCAAATCTTCCTCGCGGGACGCTAATAGTGGAGATATTACTATTACCAGTAGTAATGGTGTTGTCTCTACATCTACAGCTTTTGTCATTTTAGACTCTTCCTCGAAAAATGGCGTTGCTGGAGACATTAGTATTAATTCAGAAGGGTTAATCACTTTAGCAGGTGAAATTATCACTAAAGGTAAGCTCCATGGAGGAAATATCAACCTAACTAGCAACTCTTCAGATATAGATACTAATGCAGCTATCTTTAATCTAACTTCAGAAAATGGCACAGAAGGTAATCTAAATATTACTGCCAACACAGGTAGTATTGAGATTGGAGAAATTGGTAGTTCGAGAAACATTACTATTGCCGATGGTGGAGAAAATAATGCCTTTAGCGATCGTCCCAATGCCAATATTACTTCTGATGCCGATCGAGTTAACAACAAAAATGGGGAAGTGCAGCTTCAAGCACACAACGACATTACTATCAATGAACCCATTAATGCTGAGGATATTTCCCTCCTAGAATTAAAAGCAGGAAGGAATATTAATCTTAATGCCGACATTGATACTTCTGGCAGCAACGGAAATATTAGTCTGACGGCAAATAACCAAGGAGCAGACATCCAATATCGGAGTGAAGGAACTGGAAATATAACTATGGCAACAGGCACAACTTTAAATGCAGGAAGCGGAGACATTTCAATATCAATAGGCAACCTAGCAGAAGCAGGTGATATTACCCTTAGTAATCTCCAGACTACAGGAAATATCATAGTTGATGCCAACGGCGGTAATATTTTCCGCAGTTCAGAAAATTCTCTAATTACGGCTGGTAATGCTGTGTTTCAAACTCAAACAACTGGAGCTATTGGTACAGTTACAGCACCCATCAACATTAGTGTGGAAAATTTGGAAGCAAGGAGTGGCGATGGAGCATTTTTCAACTCGCCCAACCAAGGTGTTAACATTGGTAATGCTAGTAGTATCCTAGTCGGAATATCTACTTTAGATGGTGGTGACATAGAAGTAACAGCTCAAGGAGATATTACTGTTACTGAATCTCTATCTACTGCATTGTTTGATGCAACAGCAGGTAATATTACCCTCAAGAGTACAGAAGGTGCCATTGATATAACTGATGCTACTCTCGACGCTTCATCCCGTGAAGGCAATGGAGGAAATGGAGGAGATATTTCCCTAACTGCATTCGGCGACATTAACACAAGCAGTATTCTTAGCAATATTAACCCAGTCAATCTTGTTATACCTGAAGATGATGTAGGTGAAGGAGGTAATATCACAATTACTAGCCTTAACGGTGATGTTGACACTACCAGTGGATTCATTTCTACCAATTCTGCATGGGGCAATGCGGGAAGTGTTAACATATCTGCTTTTGAAGATATCAAAATAGCAGGAATTAATTCATCTAATTTTGAGGGGAATGGTGGTAATATTACAATTACTAGCCTTAACGGTGCTATTGATACTACCAGTGGCTTCATTGAATCTTTTTCCTTATCTGGTAATGCAGGAAGTGTTAACATATCTGCTTTTGAAGATATAGCTACAGGAAATATTGGTACATTCTCCAATACCCATGATGCTGGTAATATCACAATAGACAGTAGCAGTGGTTCCCTTAATATCATAGGTATTAATTCTAGATCATTTGAAGGGAATGGAGGAAATGTTTCTCTCACTGCTGAGGGTGATATCTACACAGGCAATATTTTTACAAGTACAAATGGCAGTGGTATAGGGGGTAATCTTAGTATAACATCTCGCAATGGTGCAATTAATACAACAGTTAATTCTACTTCGGTTTCTGGATTATCCCCTGAAACAGATATTACTTCAGAAGAGGTGGCTACAAGAGTTGCTAATGGTGAGGTGAGACCTAATCTCTTTTCCTACTCTTCAGCAGGTATCGGAGGTGATATTAATCTCACTGCGAAAGGTGATATTACTACATACGAAATAAATTCTTTTGGTGGCAACACTGGTGGTGATGTTAATATCGCCAGCACCACAGGAAATATTAATACAGATGTTATCTTCTCTACAGGAGAAGACGCACTTGGTGGAAATATTTCTATCCAAACTCAAGAAGAAGGTAATATCAATATCAATCACATAGCTACTTATTCCACCAATGGTACAGGTGGTGAAGTTATCCTTAACTCTACTGGCAATGTCGTTATTAACAATATTGCCTCATCTGGACCAGAAAAAAGTGGTGATGTGACTATCCAAAGTAACAATGGCACTATTACTACCCGCAACATTCAAACCATCGCTAACAACGGTACCAGTGGTAATATTCGCCTCAATACTTATGATTTTCAAGGCAATATTAATACTGCTGATATTCAGTCGGTAGGCGATCGCTCGTCTGGAGAGGTAGAAGTTATCGCTCCCGATGGGTCTATTACCACGGAAAATATTGAGTCTCTCTCCAACTCTGGCAACTCAGACGATATTACCGTTAAAGCTAAGGATGATGTCAAAACCGATGAAATTAATTCTACTGGTGGAGAAAATAGTGGCGATATAGAAGTTAGCAGCGATAATGGCGAGGTCAATACAGGTAATATTGAATCTCGTGGCGACTCTGGAGACTCTCGTAATATTGATGTTGATGCCGAAAATGATATCAATACAGAAAATATTAGTACCCGTGGCAATAATCATAGTGGGGATATAGAAGTTAGCAGCAATAATGGGGAGGTCAATACAGGTAATATTGAATCCCGTGGCGACTCTGGAGACTCTGGTAATATTGATGTTGATGCCGAAAATGATATTAATACAGAAAATATTATTACCAGTGGCAATAATAATAGTGGGGATATAGAAGTTAATAGTAACAATGGTTCAGTTTATAGTCAGAATGTGGTAACTGAAGCAGAAACAGGAGATTCTGGGGATATTGATATTGCAGCCAAAGATAATATTAATATCGATAATATTCGCTCTATTGGTGGTGAAGATAGTGGTAATATTTCTATTAGTAGTGACCAAGGCTATATTAATACCAATAATATTGAAACAATTGCCGAAACAGGAGATTCAGGTGATATTAATGTAACAGCAAAATACGATATAAATACAGATAATATTAGTTCTATTGGTGGTGAGGATAGTGGCAATATTTCTGTCAGTAGTATTTCAGGTTCAGTTAATACAGAATATCTTATCAGTCAAGCTGAAACAGGTCGCGCTGGTAATATTGATATTAGTGCTAGAAATAATATTAATACAGGAGATATTACTTCCACTGGACTTCAAGGAAGTGGCAATATTAATCTTACTACTAGAATTGGTGAAATTAGCACGGGTGAAATTTTGACAGATACTGGAATAATTAATATTAATCAACCAAACAATAATATTAGTCTCCCAGCACCAAACAATCCATTTCCTATAACTCCTCCTTTAGGAACTTTGGCTACCAATAATACTCCAGCATCAAGAATTAATCGGGCTCCGCAAATACCGACAAATTTGCCATTATTACTAACTAATAACTTAACTTTACCATCTACAACACCAAGCAATAATCCAGCAAAAATTAACAATTTTTTATCAACCATTAATAATAATCAAATTCCTAGTTCAATAACTGCAAATTTACCTACTATTAATAATAATCAAATTCCTAGTTCAATAACTGCTAATCTACCTACTATTAATAATAATTTGAGGTTCAATTCAGAAGTGGTTCCTACACAAATCAGTAATATTAATAATTTTTCCCAATCAAACACTACAAATATAAATATTATTCAGTCGATTCTAATTGATAAAAAAATAGCTAGAAGTATGATGTTAAACAACTTCAGTAATTATAACAACAATATTATAAATTACCCTCAAATATTACAACAATCGCAAGTTTTATCCAGAAATTCATTAACAGTAAATATTGCCAGAAAAGAAATGATATCTGGTTTAGAAAAAAGCCGAATTAATGAATATTCAAACTATTTTGGCGTCAATCTCGAACCAAAATTATTATCCACAAAAAGTGCTAGAGACATTTTAGCAGAAATGGAACAACAGACTGGAAAAAAATCGGCAGTTATCTATGTCAACGTTTACGACGACAAACTACAACTAATACTATTCACCGCCGATGGTCAATCTATTCTCAAAACTATTCATGAAGTTAATCGAGCTAAATTAAAAGAAATTGCTATTCAATTTTATGTGAATATCATCGACCCCAAAAATCGAAATAGTCAGAGCTATTTACCATTAGCTCAAAAACTTTATAATTGGTTAATTTCTCCAATGGCAGCCGAATTAGAAGCAGCTAATATTGATACATTATTATTGAGTATGGACAGTGGATTTCGTCTCTTACCTGTAGCCGCATTACATGATGGAGAAAAATTTTTAATTGAGAAATATAATATCAGTTTAATCCCTAGTCTTAGCTTAATGAATAATAACTATAATTCTTTAAAAAATACTCAAGTTTTAGCTATGGGAGCTAGTAAATTTTATGATAAACCATCTCTACCAGCAGTACCAGTAGAACTCACCTCAATCACAGAAAACTTATGGCAAGGAAATACTTTCCTCAATGAAGAATTTACCAGGCAAAATCTGATTAATCAACGTCAAAATTATCCCTATCCAATTATTCATTTAGCCACCCATGCCGAATTTAGAAGTGGAGATGTTAATAAATCTTATATTCAACTATGGGATGAGAAACTCAAACTGGATCAAATACGAGAATTAGGATGGAATAATCCCGAAGTTGAACTATTAGTATTATCTGCTTGTCGTACAGCGGTGGGAGATAAAAATTCTGAGTTAGGTTTTGCCGGGTTAGCAATAGCAACAGGAGTTAAATCAGCATTAGCAAGTTTATGGTTAGTCAATGATGAGGCGACGTTAGGGTTAATGACAGAATTTTATTCTCATTTGAGTAATGTTAATATTAAAGCCGAAGCATTACGAGAAGCACAAATAGCGATGTTGAAGGGAGAAGTTTTGATAGCAGAAGGTAAGTTAAAAGGTTCGGGTGGTCGTGGGGAGGTAACTTTACCGCCAGAATTAGCAAGTATTCAAAATAAAAATTTTGCTCATCCTTATTATTGGGCAGGCTTTACAATGGTTGGTAGCCCTTGGTAATATAATTATACCAAGGTTTACAAGTTTTATTGACTTTCAAAAAAACATATTCACTTGAGAAGGTGATTAAGTTCAATTGCGCGATCGCACAATTCAATAATGGCCATATCCTTCTCACACCGAACTCTCTAACAAAAGTTAGAGAATTTCTCAAGTAGGAGTCACAAATAAGAAAAAAGGCAAAAGAAATAGGAAAAATTTTTTCATCTTAGGGAGTAGGGAGTAGTTCTCAAAAATGCTCAACTCAATCTACTTTATACCATTTTCTGTACACACAAAATCAAGAGGTTTATCCCAGGAGTCTATAGGTAAATCTTGTAAATAAGCAAATTCAAACACAATGCCAATAGTAGGCTTAGATGCCCATTCTTGCTTACTTAGCATCCGATCGTAAAAACCGCCACCATAACCTAAACGATAACCATTAACATTACAAGCAACAGCAGGAACTAAAATTAAATCTACTTTTGATGACTCTAATAATGGAGCATTTAACTCTGGTTCTAGAATACCATAAGCACCTTTTTGTCGAGAATTTCCTGGTTGCCAAATATGCCAAATTAGAGACTTTTCTACACAGCGTGGAAAACCCCAAATTTTAGGATAAAATTTTGTTTTTTCTCCAATATTTGTAAATAATAAACTCAGGTCTGGTTCCTGACGAAAACTAAAATAAGCTAAAACAGTTTTAGCTGTTTGGAATAGGGAGAAATTTTGTAAGTTACGACAAAGGCGATCGCTCTTTTCTCTCCATTCTCTCTCAGATATAGACCGACGTTTTTTTAATAATGAGCTTCTTAATTCTTTTTTAAGCATTAATCTACTACAGCAATTCCCACAGTTATGAGGTAAATTTACGATCCCCCTAAATCCCCCTAAAAAAGCTATCCCCGATCAGGAACTCCTAAAATCCTTTTCCGATAGGGAGATGGGGGGATGGGGAGATGGGGAGGTGGAAAGAGTTTAGCCTCTAATTAAATACGTTTACTCTCCTATCATATCCATTGAATGGTAAGAAACATAACCTTTTTCTAATGTCTAAGTTTTATGTTAAGTAAAGATGTTTATAAAGCATAGCTTTTTTAGGGGGACACGAGGGGATCTAAAACTGTACTTCATAGATTAAACAACTGCTATAAAATAAAAATTATAAAGGTAAACTGGGAAAATCCTGACTTATCGAGACTCATACTCAAATTTTTCTTATTTGATAACTGATAACTGAAATGGCCACCCAGCAACTAGATTATTCTTCTTCATTAGCACTAGATAGAGAAAGAAGATCCAGTGATAATTGTTGTGGCAGTTGATCCAGTTGAAAATATTGATGAAACTTATCAGTGACTTGCAACCAATAAGAACGAGATTCCTTTTGACGACGTTTACGGATAAAGCCTAAACTAACAAGTTCTGGAACGTGCTGATAAACTCCCGAACCACGAATATCTACTAATTCTGATTGGGTAATACCTCCCTTCAGAGCGATCGCTGCTAAAGTCCTCAGAGCGCCGACTCCTAACTCAGGTTGAATTAAGCTTTCTATCAATTCAGTAAAAGTTGGTTTGAGTTGAAGACTATAGCCTTTTTCTGTTTCAACAACCTCTAAAGCAGTATGTCGATGGGCATATTCTGACATTAATTCGATTAAAGCATCTTTGACTTGGCCACGCTCGCACTTGGCAATCTCAGCAATTTCAGAAATGGAGAGGGGTTGTCCCTTAAGATATAATATTGCCTCAATTTTAGTAGAAAGACTATACATTTAGTATCATTACCCTTACCGTGATTGTATTATGGTCAGAAAACTTCGCTAATCAAGAAAGGGTGAAATTTTCTCACTTAATTTTTTCTATCATATATTCCCTTTAATACCAATTTGATAAATATTTGTTTTTTCTATAAAGTTATTGATTTGATTGAGCGATCAAATCTTATACTTTTCTTCCTTATTCCTTACAAAAAATTAAGGTTTAAATAATGTTTAATACCAATGACCATGGATTAATACTATATTTCGGTTATACTTCAACGGTCAAATAATTACCAAGATTTCAAGTCTTTTTTTGACAATTATTAGTTAGTCGCTCAGTAATTATTATTCCTAATTTTAACTTCTCTCCTCACCTCTTTTCCTCCCCACACTTCCCCAAAAAATCAGATATAGCAAGATTTTAGAGAAATGGTATAAAGCCTCTCCTTTCCAGGATAAAAAAGAAAAAAAATCTTTTGACTTCTGATTTGAGGAATATAGTCACAACAAAAATTTAACTTCTGACTTCTGACTTCTAAAGGCAGGTATTTGATTTTAACAAAATTTATGGTATTATAAAAGCTTGTGTGTAAAATTAGTGTAAGTCCATGCCAAAACTAAAAACTCGCAAATCAGCAGCTAGACGCTTTAAAGCTACAGGCAGTGGCAAAATTAAACGTCGTAAAGCTTTCAAAAGTCATCTTTTGGAGCATAAAAGCTCCACTCGCAAGAACGATATGTCGAAAATGGCTCTTGTCCATGAAACTAATGAAGAAAATGTACGTTTAATGCTTCCATATTTATAAAGTATAAAATTTTAGGTTAGGAGAAAAATTATGCCTAGAGTCAAAAGAGGTAATGTTGCCCGTAAACGCCGTAACAAAATTCTTAAACTAGCTAAAGGATTTAGAGGGGCACAATCTAGACTATTTAAAGTTGCTAACCAACGAGTAATGCAGGCGTTACGCAATGCCTATCGCGATCGCCGGAAACGGAAACGGGACTTTCGTCGTTTGTGGATTACCCGAATCAATGCTGCAGCTCGTCAACAAGGTATGAGCTATAGTCAATTAATTGGCAATATGAAAAAAGCCAATATTGAAATTAACCGTAAAATGTTAGCACAATTAGCCGTTTTAGATCCTGAAACTTTTGCAAAAGTTGTGGAATTGGCAAGTAAAGCCAAAGGATGATAGAAACTAGAAGGTTGAGGAAGTAGGGGAGAGACCAAATATTCTCCCTCTCTTCAGAAGATTGATATTCAATAATTAATAATTAACAATTAATAATTAATAATTAACAATTAATAATTACCTCTTCTTATAAGTAGGTAGGTGAAAAAATTTACAAGTACGTCCGCAGCGACTGAAGCGGAGCGGAAGGAAGCAATATCAAGGAAGGAAGCAATATCAAGGGTTTCAACTGCTTTAACATTTCGTTACATAGTGATGTTTATTCGTGCCTACCTACTTAACAGATAGGATTTTGCTCAAAGGAATTTTTTTTCTTCTCTTGGTCGATTGGATATGGTTAGGTAACCCATCCATCCCATCCTAGGTCATGCTCCGCTTTCCGACCGCTGTCTTGGTCGATTGGATATGGCGTTAGCGGAGCGGCTCTGTTAAGAGCGGGAGACCTCGCCATCCCATCCTAACGGACTGCTCCGCAAACGACCGCTTTTTCTC